>JBEQAC010000035.1:0-20316 GCA_041640535.1 Bacillaceae bacterium | reverse complement strand
CAATTAATTGTATCAAGTAGGTTGCCAAAAGCCCAATCACAATCGCACCCACCATAAACCAAAGCATGGATTTGGAACCATATATAAGGTACGCAATGCATATACCTGGAAGGGCTGCATGGGCAACAGCGTCTCCGATCAGACTTTGTTTTTTCAATAGCGCAAAGCTACCTAAAATTCCACTTGATAACCCTAATAAGAAAGTTCCCATAATCACCCACTGGGTATTGGCGTCCATTAAGATAGAGATGATTGTATCCATCTACAACACTCCTATTTTTGATCAACGATTAGATTTTCATTGCCTAGAAAAGCTAATCTTCCTCCATATGTCTTCTGAAGATTTTCTTTTGTAAATACTTGTGCAGTTGGTCCCATTGCAATTTTTCTCATATTTATTAAAAGAACCTCATCGAAATATTCATGAACCGTTTGCAAATCATGGTGAACAACAAGAACGGTTTTACCCTGAGCTTTTAGTTCATTTAAGAGGCAAATAATTGCCTTTTCTGTCGCCGCATCTACCCCAACAAAAGGTTCATCCATAAAATAAATTTGTGCGTCTTGAGCTAAAGCACGAGCTAAAAACACGCGTTGCTGCTGTCCTCCAGATAATTGACTGATTTGTCTTGTTGCATAGTTTTTCATTCCAACCTTTTCAAGGCATTCCTTTGCAAACTCAACATCTTTTTTCCCCGGCCGTTTAAACCAGCCAACATGGCCGTAGCGTCCCATCAACACTACGTCTAATGCATTTGTTGGAAAATCCCAATCGACTGAACCTCTCTGAGGAACATATCCAACAGATTTTCTTTTCTTTTTGTAAGAGGACTGATAAAACATTACTTCCCCTGACGCCTTAGGAATAAGACCTAATACAGCCTTAATTAGGGTTGATTTTCCTGCACCGTTTGGACCTATAATGCCAACCAATTTCCCTTCTGGAACAGTAAAACTGACATCCTGTAAAACTGGTTTCCTATGATAAGCAACCGTTAAATTTTCAACTGTCACTGGATACATTTTCATGCCTCCTTTTCAAAAGGGCGATGATGGATGTCTAATGCTACAGCATCATTCGCCCATATAGTCTATTTTAATGAAGACACAATTGTGTCTATATTATGTTTATACATTCCAATGTAGGTACCTTGTTCAGTTCCTGCTTCTCCCATTGCATCTGAATAAAGCTCACCACCAATAATAACCGTGTGATTCTTCTGTTTTGCACCTTCGATAACTGCATTGATCGATCGATCGGATATACTCGTTTCAATAAACACTGCCTTTATGTTTCGTTCTACAATCACATTTACTAATTCTTGTACGTCACGAAGTCCGTATTCAGAATCTGTACTCAAGCCCTGTAAACCCATGACTTCAAAATCATATGCATTTCCAAAGTATTGGAAAGCATCATGTGCCGTTACAAGAACCCGACTGTCTTCTGGGATTTCTGCAATTTTAGAACGGGAGTATTCCTGGAGATCATCGAGTTTTTTCATGTAGGTTTCTGTGTTCTGATAATAAACATCTTTATTATCTGGATCCAACTCACTTAAAGCATCTCTAACTGCTTCCACAGCATACTTCCATAACTCGATATCAAACCAAATATGTGGATCATTCTCAGTTTCATCTTCTTCATCCATTAACAGTAAGTCTTTTGGAACACTTTCACCCACTGCGACGACAGGTTTATCCTTAGACATTTTCTCTAATATCTCTCCCATTTTCCCCTCTAGGTGAAGACCATTGTAAAAAATGATATTTGCATCACTTAGCTTCTTGATATCTCCTTGGGAGGCTTGATAGAGATGGGGATCAACACCAGGACCCATTAATGAATCTACCTTTACAAGATCTTTCCCTATGTTTTCTACAATATCTGCGATTTGACCTGTAGTTGTTGTAACGTTTAATTTTCCTTCCCCTTGATTACTTCCTGTTTGAGCACTACACCCTACTAACAATAATGCCATTGTAAATGCATAAAACCATTTTTTCACTGTATTCTTCCTCCTTTTCACTTCAGCTATGAATGTTTCCTATAGGCAACTTTTTACCAAAAAAATATAGTACTTTACTAAGCATAGACATAACCTATGAACAATTAGTTTGATTGGTGCCAGTTTCATTACCTAAGACACGTTTTATTCCCTAGGGATAAAAAGTTTCCTTACTACAAAATTTAAAGCCAAAGCAATCTTTTGTCAATTATTACTTTTCGACAATTTAAAAAAAGCTGCTAGAAAGAAGATTATTTCATCCTAACAACTTTACTTTGTTTTTTGTTATTTTATTTAAAAATTCAAAATCAACAGAAAACCCAATGCCTGGATTCTCTGGCACTGAAATAGATCCCTTTTCTACAAATACTTCAGGTATTGTAATGTCTTTCTTCCAATACCTAGACGTAGCTGAGATATCACCAGGGATGAGAAAGTTCTCTAATGAAGCTAATGCAATATTAACCGCTCTAGAAATACCCATTTCAAGCATCCCACCACACCATACAGGAATATTGTGTTCCTTACATAGGTTATGTATTTTAATCGCTTCGGTGAGTCCGCCAACTCTTCCTATTTTTATGTTCATTACTTTACAACTACCAAGTTCAATCGCCTTCCTTGCATCATCATATGATACAATGCTTTCATCTAGACAAATTGGTGTAGTTATCTCTTTTTGTAATTTTGCATGATCAATTATATCGTCTGAGGCGAGAGGTTGTTCAATCATCATTAAATTAAATTTGTCCAATGCCTTTAATAAAGTCATATCTTGTAGAGAATAAGTTGAATTCGCATCAGCCATTAGTGGAATATTCGGGTAAATATCTCTTATCTCTTTTATTAATTGATAATCTAGACCCGGTTTTATTTTTATTTTTATTCGTTTATACCCTTCATCTACATATTTGCCAATGCTTTCAAGCATTTTGTCTCTGTTTTCAATTCCTACGACTACTCCAGACTCAATTTTTTTCTTAGAACCTCCAATCGCGTTCGATAAAGAGATATTTAGTCTTTTAGCATATAGATCCCAAATGGCTGTTTCGACACCCGCTTTTGCCATTAGATTTCGTTTTATTGAGGAAAAAATATCAACTAAATCTGACGGATGTTTAATTTTAGTGTTGATTAATAGTGGGAGTAGAAAGTCCTGAATTATATGCCAGCAAGACTTCACCGTTTCTTCTGTATACCAAGGTGATGAAAATGCAACAACCTCCCCCCAGCCCACAAATCCATCCTCATCTTCGAGTTGAAGAATAATGCTTTCTCTACTATCTACTTTTCCAATACCAGAAGAAAACGGAGTTAATAATTCTTGCTCAACAAGATAAAGAGTAGCCTTTTTTATTTGCATTTCCTCACTCCTTAGGAGAAATTAACTGTAATAAATTCCGTCTTAAAAGTTTGTTTGTTGCATTTCTAGGAAGCCTATCTAGGAAATAAATATCCTTCGGAATCTTATATCGTCCTAACCTCTCGGCGCAAAACGCGATAAGTTCTTCTTTATCAACGGTTTGTTCATCCTTCATTGTTACAAAAGCGACTGGTACTTGTCCCCATTGTGTATCAGGAACTCCAATCACTCCTGCTTCATTTACAAATGCATGTGAAAGTAAAATTGCTTCTATTTCAGCAGGATAAATATTTTCACCACCTGAAATAATTAAATCGGACCTGCGATCAAGTACATATAAAAACCCATCATTATCGACATATCCAAGATCCCCAGTATAAAACCAGTCATTCTTTATTGCATTTTTTGTTGCTACCTCCCGATGCAAATATCCTTTTGTCACATTTGGCCCCTTCACTACAATTTCACCATGTTCAAATGGTTTAACTATTCCTCCGTTTTTCTCAATCCTTAGCTGACATGGAAAGAGCGGTTTTCCAGCTGATCCTATTTTTCCCAAGCTATATTCAGGTGCCAATGTGACAATTTGGGAGGCGGTTTCTGTCATTCCATAGGATTGATAAACTGGTACATTCAGTTGTTGGCATTTTTCTAACAACGGCATAGGTGCTGGTCCACCACCTAACAACATACAGCGAAAAGATGGGGGATAAGACTCTCCGCCTAATTCATTAAGCATTTTTGTTAACATAGTGCTTACCACAGAAACAATCGTAACCCCTTGATTCATAATGGCATCATTTGCAACTTTTGGAGAGAACCCTTTTTGAAGGACAATGGGAATTCCATATACAACGCTTCTAATTAAAATAGATAATCCACTAATATGAAAAAATGGGACAACCACTAGCCAACAATCTTCTTCTTTTAGACCAAGATTTAAGGCTGAACCTATAGCACTCCACCAATGATTGCCGTATGTTTGGAGCACTCCCTTTGGCTTACCAGTAGTTCCAGATGTATACATGATTGTGTTTGTCATTTCTAATAAGAATTCTGCTTGAATATCTACTTCCTGTTCTGGACTATCCAGTAACTCTTCTATCATGATTGCATCACGGTGGAGTCCTAATTGCTTCACTAATTTTTCTTCCGAAATAATCAACTTTGCGCCAGAATCCTCATTTTGCCATAAAACTTCATGCTTCGTTAACCTTGCATTGAGTAATACGGTGGTCACTCCTATATAATTTAACCCGTGTATGATTTGTATCATTTCAACACTGTTCATCAATAAAACTGCGACCGTATCACCTTTGTTAATCCCTATATAAGATAATTGTTTAGCAGTCCTTACTACTCGTTGATGAAGCTCTTTGAATGTGAGTGTGATTTCTTCAGATTTAATTGCGACTCGATTAGGTGTTAAATAGGCTCTATTTGCTAACCAATTTGGAATTGTGGTCATTGCTATTACCTCACAAATTTTCTTCTTTTATTTCAAGAATCCGTATTTTCCCATCTCTAAAAAAAATGCCAGCACCTGAAAAGTTAGGTGTCTGGCACTATTCATGAACAAGGCTTAAGGGAATCTTGGGAATTGTTTAAAATCTGGATTGCGTTTTTCTTTAAACGCGTCTCGCCCTTCTTTCGCTTCATCTGTTGTGTAGTAAAGAAGTGTCGCATCACCAGCAAATTGCTGGATCCCTGCTAGTCCATCCGTATCCGCATTAAAAGCTGCTTTTAAGAAACGTAGTGCAGTTGGACTCTTTTCAAGCATTTCTTCACACCATTGAATCGTTTCTTCCTCTAGCTTTTCTAATGGAACTACTGTATTAACTAAGCCCATATCTAATGCTTCTTGAGCATTGTATTGACGGCATAGGAACCATATCTCACGCGCTTTCTTATGTCCTACAATTCTAGCTAAATAGCCTGAACCATATCCTGCATCAAAGCTTCCTACTTTCGGTCCTGTTTGTCCAAAGATTGCGTTATCAGCTGCAATCGTTAGATCACAAACAATATGTAATACATGTCCTCCACCAATAGCATAACCAGAAACCATCGCAACAACTGGCTTTGGAATAACACGAATTAGTCGTTGTAGGTCTAAAACATTAAGACGTGGAATTTCATCTTCTCCAACATAGCCACCATGTCCTCTAACCTTTTGATCTCCACCTGAACAGAATGCTTCATCACCTGCACCAGCTAAAACAATGACCCCGATATTCGAATCATCTCTAGCATAAGCAAATGCATCAATTAGTTCCATCACTGTTTTTGGACGAAATGCATTACGAACCTCTGGACGATTAATCGTGATTTTTGCAATGCCATTATATGTTTCATATAAAATATCTTCATATTTACGCTCTGCAATCCACTCTACTACTGCCATTCGCTTGTCCTCCTTTTAACATCATTAATTTTATGTATTATATATAGGCCAAATTAGCCCTGTAAAAACACACTTATTATTTTACCAAATTTCTCAGGTTGTTCCATATGTATTGCATGGCCAGCAACATTTATTTTTTTTACTACGGAATGTTTCATGCTTTTTGTCATCTTTTCTGCAATCCTACAGAACTTTTGATCAAGCTCACCACAGATAAGTAATGTAGGATTTATCATATCCGATAGCCTCCCCCAATACGAAGGTTGAGACCCTGTCCCCATTCCTCTTAAACTATTTGCTAATCCAACCGGATTGTTTTGTGATCTTTGCTTGTGTAAATATTTCTGTTTTTCTTTACTCAGTTGTTTTTGAGAAGCAAATAGCGGAATGTTTTCCCAATAATCAACAAAGGATTCAATTCCCTCTTTCATAATCTTGTTGGCTAATTCCTCATCCGATTTTTGACGCGTCATTCTCTCGCTTACAGTTTCTAATCCAGGCGAGCTACTCTCTAGAACAACCCGATTGAACCTTGTGGGAAAATCAAGAGCAAGAGACAATGCTAATCTTCCTCCCATCGAATATCCAACAAGATTAGTCATTCCGACCGATAGTTCCTCCAATAAAAGAATCACATCATCTCTTACCTGAAGAAATCGATAATCGTCTTGGTTTATGGGACTATCTGTTTTACCATGACCTATTATGTCAATAAGTATACATTGAAATCTTCCATCTAATTTCGCAATAACTTCCTTCCAATTTTCAGTGCAGCCAGTAAAGCCATGAAGGAATACAATTGGTTCTCCTACCCCAATCATCTCAACATGATAATGAACATCTCTAATTTTTACAATCATCTTCCTAATGACCTTTTTTGAGTTGGGAGCTTATTTCCTGGGAAACACGATTATACAAATTTCGATGCATTTGAACATTTTCCAATCGGTTTGTTTGTATCTCTATGACAGATAATCCCTTATCATCAAACGATTTTTTTACTACTTTAGAGAACTCCTCCCATGTATCCACACTAATAAATGTTCCTTCATACATCTTCACAACTTGGCTATACTGGAGCCCAATAGGTGTGCCAAATAACTTTTCAAAGTGCTTTTCTTCTTTCGATTGTGGCAAGAAAGAAAAAATCCCACCACCATCATTATTAATAAGGACTATGGTTAAATCTAAATCATACATTTTTGCCGCTAGCAGTCCATTTAAATCATGGTAGAAAGATAAGTCACCTATAAGAAGGACTGTATTCGTTTGTTCAACACTAACTCCTAGAGCTGTAGAAACCACTCCATCTATTCCATTTGCTCCCCGGTTCGCTAAAATACGAATGTTCTTGTTAGTAGTGGAGAAAAATGTGTCTAAGTCTCTAATCGGCATACTGTTCCCAACAAACAAAGTTGATTCCTGGGGAAGAAGCTCTTGTAGTTCCTTAATCACTCTACCCTCAAATAATTTATTATCAGAAAAAGAGGCTAAAAGGTTTTGAGTTGCTGAATTTATCTTTAACCAATCTTCTAACCAAGGTGTTGATGCTCGTTCAGTAATTACAGAAACAAGGCCTTTACAAAACTCTTTCTCATCACAATAGATCATCTCAGTGGCAGATAAAGTTGGCTCTCGCCACCCACCATCACCATCTATTACGATTTGCATTGCATTTGTATGCTTTTTCAAATAAAGTAATAAGGATTTTGAAACCGGCATCGCTCCAAATCTAATCACCATTTCTGGTGAATAAGATTTGACAAATTCCTCATTCTTTAGAAATGTATCATAACTCTCAATTATATAGGCTGAAGAATGCTTCCCACTACGTAATTGTGAAAGAGGGTCTGCTAAAATTGGAAAGTTCAGTTTTTCTGCCAACTTCGTGACATTGTGAGCAAATTCTTCATCAAGATGATCACCACAGACAATGATTCCTTTTGTCTTCGTTTCCACAAATTGACCGATCCGATCAAACTCTTCCTCACTTAAGCTTGGTTTACCAACCATCACATTCACATGCTTTGTATGTATGTTCCTGCCATTTGAAAACAAATCACTTTTATTTATATCTGGAACAAGAGGTTCTCTTAGCGGAAAATTCAAATGAACAGGTCCAGCTGGTGAGGATAGTGCCTTTCCAGCAGCGCGACCGGCCATTGTTCGGACATACCTTACCATATCCGTACTTTCCTCTGGAAGTGCCATATCCACGAACCATTTAGCGTGTATGCCATATAATTGATTTTGATCAATTGCTTGCGGAGCACCAACATCCCGCAATTCATGAGGACGATCTGCTGTAATCACAATTAGAGGTACTCTAGAATAGTAAGCCTCAACAATCGCAGGAAAGTAATTTGCTGCTGCTGTTCCAGATGTACATAATAATGCAACCGGCTTTCGCTTTGCCTTTGCTATGCCTAAACCAAAAAATGCAGCAGACCTTTCATCGACATGAATAAATGTTTTCATCTCAGGATGTTCTTCCATTAGAATAGCAAAAGGAGTTGAACGAGAGCCAGGGCTTATGATTACATCTTGAACACCCGCCCGTACTAATTCATCTACAAATGCAGCAATATAAGATGTCATAGAATCAGTTGTTTTCATTGATTAATCCTCCTAATGCAGATAGCATAGGCTTAAACTTAATATTCGTTTCATTATATTCACTTTCAGGCTGAGATTCTGCTACAATTCCACATCCAGCAAATAAGGAAGCTACTCTCCCATATAATAATCCTGAACGAATAGCAACCGCAAATTCTCCATTATCTTGTCCATCAATCCAACCGATTGGACTCGCATACCAACCACGTTCTAATAATTCGACCTCTCTTATTTTCTCAAGAGCTTTTTCCGATGGAAATCCACCAAGCGCGGGAGTTGGATGTAATTTCTTCACCATTGAGAACAAGGTAACTCCATCTTTTGCTTTACCTTGAATAGGAGTATATAGATGTTGAATATCTCTCATTTTAAATAACTGTGGTTCTTCAGCCGATACAATCGATTCACAAGATTCTAACATTGCTTCTTTAATCATAGAAACAACGACATCATGTTCAATTAAATTTTTTTGATCCGTCAGTAATTGCTTACCAAGCTCACTGTCCTCTTTCAAAGTCCTACCACGTGCAATAGAACCAGCCAAACAAGTAGATTTAATTTGATTCTCTCTCTTTTTGACAAGTCTTTCAGGCGAAGCTCCAATAAAGCATGTGTCATTGTTTTCAAATGCAAATAAATAGCTCATTGGTTGCTGCTCTGTAAGATTCATTAACACCTCTTCATTCTGAATTTCTTCACCAAAATGAAGTTTGATTTCCCTTGCAAGAACAACCTTTTCTAACTTACCATTCTTTATTTCATTTGTAACATCTTCCACAGAATTCATCCATCTTTTTGGGTCAACTTCCGACTTTACACAGTTTTTTTGATTCGTATCAACGTTTACGACGTTAATATCCTGCAATACTTTATCCTTTAATGCTTCTAACTCCTCAAGGTGTTCTTCCTTAGGGTTCACTCCTAGCACGTTAAATGTGAAAAAGCACTTACCATCAATTACGGATAAAAGTAATTTAGGAAGTATAAATTTTGCATCTGAGAAGTCATTCCATAATGCTGTCTTGCTTCTCTTAGGATCAAATGAAAATCCCCCAAATAGAATTGGTCCTGTTCCATATAAAAATGATTTATTCATATCATTCATTATTTTTTTCCATTGTGATTCTACTTCACCAAAACGATCGATTGAACTAGTCACATCAATTTCATATGCTCTTCCAAGACCAACTAATATAGTGGAATTAGACGGGTTAGACCAAAAGGTCCGTTCTCCTTTAAAGTAACGTTTTCCAGATGAATAAAATAAAAGGGGATCAATGTTATTTGCCTCAACGACTCGACTAAGAAGAACTTCTTTTCCGTTGTCTTCTTCTTTTAGAGAGATTGAATTTTGTACTTGTTCTCTCATGTCACCTTGTTGTATAAGTACCAACTTTATCCCCCCGAATTCAATAACTAAAATAATTATCTTCCTATAAGTTTATATCCTATATATTATACCATTTTTTCAAGTACTTACTACTATATGCTCTTTTTTTTCGACAGTGGTCACCACTTAAAAATACAATTTATTTTCATTATATGTCAATTATCTAGTCTTCTTTATATTATCAATCAAGATATAGGTGAATATGAAATGAAAATATAGTTGGAAATAAGTTTTTGCACGAAACATTAGCAAAAGCGTTGACACTTTCTGTCTAATTCTCTAAACTTATTTTGGGACTTTGGAAAGAAGCCTCCCATTTATTTTCACTTTAAAGGAAATTTATAGATATATAGCATGTATGAAAGGAGAGGACATATATGCAAACACAAATGAATACACAGCATTCAGAATTAGAAAGTACAACTGGTTGGCGCGTATGGTGGAAATTAACAAGACCACATACCTTAACAGCTGCTTTTATACCTGTATTTATTGGTACTGCTTTAGCAAGGCTTGATACAACGATTCATTTGCCTCTATTTGGTGCCATGTTGCTCGCTTGTCTTCTTATCCAAATTGCGACAAATATGTTCAACGAATACTACGACTACAAGCGTGGATTAGACACTGCCGAATCCGTGGGGATAGGGGGCGCCATTGTTCGAGATGGTATTCAACCTAAAACAGTATTAACCCTCGCATTTTCTCTTTATGGGTTAGCTGTACTCCTTGGTATCTATATCTGTATGAATACGAGCTGGACCATTGCACTCATTGGTAGCATTTGTATGGCGGCAGGTTATTTCTACACTGGAGGTCCTGCTCCAATTGCTTACACACCTTTTGGTGAATTAGTTGCAGGGTTTTTCATGGGTCTTATCATTATTTTAATTTCTTTTTTCATCCAAACAGGGACAGTAACAACCGAAAGCATTCTAGTTTCAATTCCAATGGTTATTTTAGTTGGTGCGATTCTAATGGCTAATAATATCCGTGATTTAGATGGTGATAAAGAAAGTGGAAGAAAAACATTAGCCATTTTATTAGGAAGACAGAATGCTATTTATTTTCTTGGGATTATGTTTATCGTTTCCTATATTTGGATTATTGCTTTAATCTTTACTAATCATGCACCGTTTTGGGTACTGCTAGTATTAATTAGTATTCCAAAAGCAGTTCAAGCAATAAAAGGGTTTATTGGTAAAACCATCCCTATTCAAATGATGCCAGCAATGAAAGCAACAGCACAAACGAATACGATTTTTGGCTTTTTATTATCGATTGGATTATTTATTAGTTATTGGTTCTAAACACGGATCTTTGATCTGTGTTTTTTTATTTTTGGGTTACCTAATAAATTTTTACAATTATGTTTTACTGATATATGTAGATAATAGCTATATAAATGTTTTAGGAAGGAGTGCTTTATATGCTAACAAAGGAGCAATTATCAACCTTCCGTTCACAGTTGATAAACGCAAAAAAAGGGGTAGAGGAACAAATTCGAGATGGTGATCATTTTGACTTACAACAAGGTCATGCACATGAATCTGTTGGGGAACTTTCTAGTTATGATAATCATCCTGGTGATGAAGGCACAGAATTATATGAACGTGAAAAAGATATTGCACTAAATGAACATATCGAAAAAGAATTAAAAGATATCAACTATGCACTTGAAGCCATCGAAAAAGGAACATATGGTATTTGTGAAAAATGTGGAAAAGAAATTCCAATCGAAAGACTGGAGGCCATTCCGACAACAACGTATTGTAAGGAACATAGCCCAACACAAATCGTCTCTCATAATCGACCAGTTGAAGAAGGCGTGCTTATGACTCCATTTGGCAAATTTGAGTTTGATGATACAGAAGCAGAAGTTTATGATGCTGAGGATTCATGGCAAGATGTAGCTAGGTATGGAACTTCTGAATCACCATCGGACTTAGATGATCGAGTAGATCACTACAATGATATGTATATTGAATCTGAGGATCCAGTTGGTTATGTCGAAGCATACGAAAACTTTGTAGGTACCGATATCGAAGGAAAAGAAATCATTGTTTTTCCAAACCGGCAGCATCGTAAATATGAAGAAGAATTAAACGAAGAAGGGATCATGACTTCCTTTGGAGATTTACCACCATATGAAAAAGATCCTTATACAGAAGAAGATTAAAAAAAACGAGGAAAAACTCCTCGTTTTTTAAATTCAAAATTTAACAGCTTTAATATCCCATATATCCTTTGCATATTCTGAAATCGTGCGATCACTTGAGAAAGTACCAGAATGAGCGATATTAATAATACTTTTCTCTAGCCAGCTGCTTTGATCTAGATAAGCTGCATTCACTTTTTCTTGTGCTTCTGCATATGAAGCAAAGTCCCTTAAAACAAAATATTGGTCATTTTCGATAAGAAGCGAATCGTAAATGCTATCAAAATGATCTGCGGTATCTGGGAAATAACCACTCGTTAGCTGTTCAAGTACTAGCCGTATTCTTTTATCATGATGGTAGTATTCATGTGAATGGTAACCGCCATGTTGATAAAAGTGAAGAACCTCCTCAGATGTTAAGCCAAAAGTAAATATATTGTCTGATCCAACTTCATCCAAGATTTCTACATTTGCTCCATCAAGAGTTCCAATTGTAAGTGCACCATTCATCATAAATTTCATATTACCAGTACCTGAAGCCTCTTTACTTGCAGTTGAAATTTGTTCACTTACATCTGCGGCTGGAAAGATATCTTCAGCGATTGAAACTCGGTAATTTTCTATAAAAACTACCTTTAATAAATCTTTTGTTTGTTTATCATTATTCACTTTTTCGGCAAGTGAATTAATCAACTTAATGATCTTTTTCGCATAGTGATAACCAGGCGAGGCTTTTGCTCCAAAAATAAATGTTCTTGGGTGAATGGTATAGCTTGAGTTTTCTTTAAGCATATTGTACAGATGCATAATGTGCAATACATTTAACAACTGTCTTTTATAAGCATGAAGTCTTTTTACTTGTACATCAAAGATGGATGACTCATCAATCACCATTCCTGTTTGTTCTTTGATTCTCTTGGCTAAGATGTTTTTTCGTGTATTCTTAACTTTAGAAAGTGCAAGTTTAAAGCCCTCATCCTTACTATAGCTCTTTAATTCAATTAAATTACTTGGTCTTGAAATCCAACTTTCCCCAATAGTTTCATTAATTAATCCCGTTAATTGTGGATTCGCCTTCATTAACCACCTTCTATGAGTAATCCCATTTGTTTTGTTGTTAAACTTATCAGGGTACACTTCATAGAAATTCTTCATTTCTCGATGCTTCAAAATCTCAGAATGAATGTGGGCGACCCCATTTGTGCTGTGAGTTCCTACAATAGCCAAATGAGCCATTTTCACCAATCCATGAGCAATAATGGCCATATGTTCAATACGAGACCAATCGCCAGGATATTTCTCCCATAACTCTTTACAAAAGCGTTCATTAATTTCTTCAACAATCATAAAAATTCGAGGTAAAAGAGGTTTGAAAATATGGACTGGCCATTTTTCAAGCGCTTCGGATAAAGTTGTATGATTCGTGTAGGATATCGTACTTGTTGTAATTTTCCAAGCTTGATCCCAACTTAACCCTTCTTCATCAAGTAAAATTCTCATCAATTCAGGGACAGCCAAAACAGGATGTGTATCATTTACATGAATGGCTACATGTTCGTGCAATTGACGAAGATGACCATGTCTTGCTCGATAATCTCTGACTATACTCTGTAAGCTTGATGATACAAGAAAATATTGCTGTTTTAGTCTAAGAATCTTTCCTTCATCATGAGTATCATCAGGATATAAAAACTCAGATACTGCCTCTGTTTCACGCTTATAGGTTAAAGCATCCTTTCCAGTAGGATAAGGAGAAACTTCTGCATTCCATAGACGTAATGTATTAACTGTTGAGGTTTCAAAGCCTACAACCGGGATATCATATGGAACCGCTGTAATTTTTTCCGCATCTACATGCTTAAACGTCAACTTTCCTTGATTACTTGAAGCTTCTATTTTCCCCCAAAAACCAACCTCTATTGCTTGATCAGATTTTCGAACTTCCCATACGTTTCCATGTCTAAGCCACTGTTCAGGTAGTTCAACCTGATATCCATCTACAATCTTTTGATCGAAAAGTCCATGCTTATAACGAATTCCACATCCATGACCTGGAAGATTTAGTGAGGCTAATGAATCTAGAAAACACGCAGCTAAACGACCAAGGCCACCATTACCTAAACCTGCATCAGCTTCACTTTCTTCTATATCATGTAAATTAATTCCGAGATCCATTAAGCCTTCTTCAACAATATCACGAATTCCTAGGTTCAGGAGGTTACTACCCAATAACCTCCCTAATAAAAATTCAATTGATAGATAGTACACTTGCTTATGGCTTCCCGCACGTCGAGTTTCGTTTGTTTTAATCCAGTTTGAACTTATATATTCTCGGACCATATTTCCTAAAGTATTATATTGGTCCCTTGGGGTTGACTCTGGAAACGGTTTTCCGTACATCATTTCAAGCTTATTTAGAAATGATTGTTTGAACACTTCCTTGTTAGAGAACATGGCTTTCACTCCTTGCTACTAATCCAGCATATAGCTGGTTGTACTTAAAGGCTGATTGTGCCCAGCTATAATCTTGACTCATAGCTTCTAACACAAGATGATTCCAGCAATCTATATCTTGATAGAAATGAAGGGCTCTTTTGATTGTATAAAGCATGTCATGGGCATTAAAATGTGAAAAACTAAACCCATTTCCTTCATTTGTCGATTCATTATATGACTGAACTGTATCATTTAATCCACCTGTTTCTCTAACAATAGGAATAGTCCCATAGCGTAAAGCAATAAGTTGCCCTAGTCCACAAGGCTCGAATTGAGAAGGCATTAAAAATAAATCAGAGCCCGCATAAATTTGTCTTGCTAATCCCTCATTAAAACCAATAAAAGCTTTCGTCTTTTCTGGATAAAGATAGGCCATATGTTTGAAGAAATCTTCATATTCTTTATCCCCAGTACCCAGTACGATAAATTGGATATCTTCAGTTGCCAATATCTCTTCTAACACTCTTTTAACAAGGTCTAACCCTTTTTGAGGTGTAAGTCGAGAGACAATGGAAATGAGAGGGACATCTGGTCGGACAGGCAAGCCAAAGTATTTTTGAAGGGCCTCCTTGTTTTTTACCTTCCCTTCAAGATCATTAGAATCATAATTAAAATCGATATAGCGATCTACGCTAGGGTTGTAATCTTCATCATCAATTCCATTAATGATACCAATTAATGAATCATTTCTTTTCCTTAATAGTCCATCAAGTTTTTCACCATAATACTCTGTTTGAATTTCATTTTTATAAGTAGGACTTACGGTGGTTATAACATTAGATGAAACTAAAGCAGCCTTCATAAAATTCACATTGCCATAGAATTCAAGTAAATCTGTTGTAAAATATTCATACTTTACATTTAGTAGATCATGTAAGATAGACTGTGGGAAAATTCCCTGAAATTGCAAATTATGAATAGTAAACACCGATTTTATTTTTGCATACCTTTCATCCTTCACATAGTCATGATGCAAAAGGAAATTAACCATGCCAGTATGCCAATCATGACAATGTATCACATCCGGAGTAAATTCTATGTATTGGATTGAATCTAGAACTGCTCTACAAAAGAATGAAAATCTTTCACCATCATCATAATGACCATATAATGAATCTCTATTAAAGTAATATTCATTATCTACAAAATAATAGGTTACCTCACCCAATTCTAGCTTTTCAATTCCACAATACTGTTCTCTCCAGCCTACATAAACGTTGAAGTCTACTACCTTTTCCATTTTTTCTTTATATTGCTCGGCAATCTGTCCATATTTGGGAAGAATGACACGTACATTTGTACCAAGACGAATGAGCTCTTTCGGTAATGCCCCAGCCACATCTGCTAATCCGCCTGATTTGATAAAGGGAACACATTCTGATGCAACAAACAATACATTCACGAATTCATCAACGCTCCTTGTACACTACCTTTTCTTAATACAAATGGAGCCGAATTTGTCCCTAGTAATATTACTCCATTTTCTACTCTTACATCTTTATCCAAAATTGCTGATTCCAATGTGCAATTTGTACCTATTTGTGATTTTTGCATGATAATACTATTTTTAACGACTGTACCTTTGCCGATTTTAACACCACGGAAAATAATACTGTTTTCAACATGCCCTTCAATCACGCAACCATTTGCAATCATTGAGTTTTTCACTAAAGATCCATTTACATATCTTGTCGGTGGCTCATCCTTAACCTTTGTGTAAATCGGATTATTCTTTAAAAATAATTGCTTCCAAATTGCAGGATTCAAAAGTTCCATGCTGTGTGAATAATACTTTTCTATAGAGTTGATCATAGCTGCATACCCTGTATATTCATACTCCGAAATCTTTAACGTTTGATTTTTATCTATAACAACGTCCACGATACTTTCATATCCGTTATATTCCTGGTTATTTATCAAATCAATTAATAAGGAAGTTTCTATTAAAAACATACCTAAAGATTTTTCTTTGTGCCTAACTTCAGTAACATCACTATTTGTCGTAATATGTCTTGTTAAAATATCCTTAAAATTTATATTACAAACTGTATGGCAGTTTGAGATTAACGTATATTTACGGTCGCCTCTGTAAAAATAATCGAGGTTCCTCCTTAACTGTTTAAAGCAACCAATGATCTCACTCTGTGATTCTTTTCTAGGAGACGGGAAGAAAAATAACCCATCACGCTTTCTATTTAAATCCCACTCTCTTCCTGAACCTAGATGGTCCATTAAAGAGCGATTCTCATAACTATGTAAAATAGCTACACTCTCAATTCCTGAATTCACCATGCTAGATAGGACAAAATCAATTAATCGGTATCGACCTGCAAACGGTACAGCACACATTGACCTGTTTAAGATTAAATCCTCCATCATGTTATTGTGAGTGGTTGCATCGATAACTCCCAAAATATTCTTATGCATGCCTGGGCACTTCCTTTCATTCATTATAAGACCAGTCTATAGGTTTAACATCGTTGTTTTTCCTTTTAAATCAATAGTAAGCTTTCTTCTGTAACAAGTTTAATTTCATCAGTATCTTTATCAGCTCTAATAATTGTATTATCTGGTATATGGATACCTTCTGGTATGATGGCTCTTTCGATATACACATTTTTACCTATGACTGCATCAGGCATGATGACAGAATCTTTAATGATCGAACCTTCCTCCACATGAACTCCTTGAAATATTACAGAGTGGTCAATATTTCCTTCAATTACGCAGCCTTCATTAATTAGAGATTCATGAATATTGGCTGTCGGAGAGATATATTGTGGTGGTTGGTTCGGGTTCACTGAATATATTCTTTGGTTGTAATCAAACAAGTTTAATCCAGAATCTTCCTGTAATAAATCCATGTTTGCTTCCCATAAACTCTTCACTGTCCCTACATCTTTCCAGTATCCTTTAAATGGATAGGCGATTAACTTTTTCTTTTCTTCTAGTAATAATGGAATTACATCTTTACCGAAATCATGACTAGATTCAGGATTACGATCATCCATTTCTAGGAATTCTTTTAAAACTGACCACTTAAAGATATAGATACCCATAGAAGCTAGATTATTCTTAGGATATAATGGCTTTTCTTCAAACTTGGTGACTTCCATATTTTTATTTGTGTTCATGATACCAAAACGACTTGCCTCTTCCCACGGTACTTCAATTACAGAAATAGAAACATCTGCTTCTTCCTTAATATGATATTCAAGCATGTCATTATAATCCATTTTATAAATATGATCACCTGATAGAATTAGTACATATTCTGGATCATATTGTGATAAATAGTTCATATTTTGATAGATTGCACTAGCGGTTCCTGTATACCATTTTACTCCTGAAGACTCAGTATAAGGTGGTAATACTGTAACCCCACCATGGCGTCTATCTAAATCCCATGCACTACCAATACCTATATATGAATGTAATAATAATGGCTGATATTGAGTTAATACTCCTACTGTATCAATCCCTGAATTTGTGCAATTACTTAGTGTAAAATCAATAATTCGATATTTTCCACCAAACGGTACAGCAGGTTTTGCTAACGTTTTCGTTAATGAACTTAAACGACTACCTTTTCCCCCTGCTAATAACATTGCTACGCACTTTTTTCGAACCATCTTTTGACCTCTCCCCTCGTTTTTTTACTGGTCTTAATATAGATACCCCATAAGGTGGAATCGTGATAGAAACATGACAAGGTTTTCCATGAAACTCTTCTTCCTGAACCTTAATCTCTTTTCTATTAATTTGACCTGAACCACCATATAAGATTTCATCACTATTAAATATCTCTCTGTATGAAGCTTCTTCTGGCACCCCTATTTTATAATCTTGATAGACATGCTCTGAAAAATTACAAACAATCACTAAATGTTCACCAGGTTTGCTTCCTTTTCGGATAAAGGAAAAGATTTTTTGTTCATTATTATTCGCATCAATCCACTCAAACCCAGAGTAATGATGATCAATTTCATGCAATGGTTTATGTTTTTTATAAAGTTTTAACAAATCTTTGACATACGTACGAGTATTTCGATGCATTTCATACTCTTCTAAATTCCAATCCAATTCCTCTAAATCTTTCCATTCAGCAAATTGTCCGAACTCTCCACCCATAAACAATAATTTTTTTCCTGGATGAGACAAGAAATATCCATATAAAAGACGCAGCTGTGCAAATTTATCCCAATACTCTCCTGGCATCTTATTTAATAAAGATCTTTTACCATGTACAACCTCATCATGTGAGAATGGTAATATAAATTGCTCTGAAAAAGCATATAAAAGGGAAAAAGTAACTTTATGGTGTAAATCTTTTCGGGAATGAGGATCTGCTTCCATATATTTTAAAATGTCATTCATCCAACCCATGTTCCATTTATAATGAAACCCAAGTCCTCCGTTTGCTACAGGTGATGTGACCATTGGCCAATCAGTGGAATCCTCTGCAATCATTAGAACTGTAGGATCGTATGATGAAACTGTATCGTTTAACTTTTGTAGAAAGTTTACCGCCAAATCATTTTTATGAAGCTGATCGTCATGATTTGGCCAATACAGCATATTTGCAACTGCATCAACTCGAAAACCGTCAATATGATAATGATTAATCCAAAATAGAGCATTCGATATGAGAAAGCTTTGTACTTCTGTCTTTCCTAAATCAAAATTCGCAGTTCCCCAAACAAAGTTCTCTCGATCATACTCCTTTTTATATTCAAAGGTTGGCTCTCCATCAAACATATATAACCCATGTGCATCCTTACAAAAATGACCTGGTACCCAATCTAAAATGACACCAATATCATTTTGATGACAACAATCGATAAAATACATAAGGTCATGTGGAGTTCCAAATCTACTTGTTGCTGAATAGTAACCCGTTCCTTGATATCCCCATGATCTATCGAGCGGATGTTCAATTAAAGGCAACAATTCAATATGGGTAAATCCATGTTCCTTAACATAAGGAATCAGTTCATCAACTAAATCTCTATATGTATATAAGCTCCCATCTTCCTTTAACTTCCATGATCCTAGGTGGCATTCATAAATAAAAAATGGTTGATTGTGAACAGGTTTCTTTTGCTTTTGCTTTACCCACTTTGTGTCGTTCCATTTATAACCTTCAAGATTATAAACGATGGATGCAGTATCTGGCCTAAGTTCAGAATAAAAAGCATATGGATCTGATTTTAATAACACTTTTCCTGATAAGCTGATGATTTCATATTTATATTTATCACCTTCATCTATCTCAGGAAAAAAACCGCTCCATATCCCATTGCTACTGATCTTTGATAATGGGTATTGGTTGCCTTTCCAATGATTAAAATCACCAACTAGCCTAACTTCTTTTGCATGTGGAGCCCAGACGCAGAACCTAGTCCCAGTTATACCGTTTTCTTCTTGAATATGTGCTCCAAATAAGTCATAGCTCTTAAAAAGATTGCCTTCATGAAATAAATGGATTTCGTATTCTGTTGGAGTAGTCACAGTCACCACATTCATCCTTTCTGTAATTTAATATCCGTATATTTTTTTATTTTACAGAAGATTTTTAAGTAACTGAGAATAATTAGTGTGACAGTGTTCGACATTTTCCCTAAAAACAAAAAATATAATTATATTAAAATAACGTAATGAAATTAACCAGTCCAATGATATCTTCCTAATCGATATTAAATTCGCAATAAAAACACTATTTTCTTCACAATATTAAATTTTCTGAATTTTCCAAAGCATTGAAACCGCTTTTCTCTCTTAATTTCTCAAAAAAACTTAGATTTCATTATAATCTAAATAGCTAACGATACTTTCGCTATAAAGTATTAATTGTCGAGAAAATTTCTGACACAAATTGTT
>JBEQAC010000034.1:0-20366 GCA_041640535.1 Bacillaceae bacterium | reverse complement strand
ATAAAATTGTTAAAGCACTTCAAGAAAGAGGAGTGAATGTGGAGTATCTTGTATTAGAAGACGAAGGCCATGGATTTTCGAAGAAAGAAAATGAAATAAAAGTGAATCGAACCATTCTTGAATTTTTCAATCGATTTATTTAGGTTAAATAACCAATGCCAGACATAGCTTTTACACATGTCTGGCATTAATTTTAAAGCCATTTAATCTTAGGTTCTGTTTTATTAAGTATTCTTTTAATATTTGCTCGGTGACGATAAATCACAAACAGAGCTAATATGGTAATGACGATAATAAGTGGGATGTCCATTTCATACAAAATACTACTTAAAATGCTAAACAGAACAGCGTAAATACCCGTTAATATAGATGAAAGAGAAACGTACTTTGTTAGGTACAACGCTAGAAAGAAAACTAATACTGCAGTGACAAAAAGCAAGGGATGATAAAAAAGTAGTACTCCGCCAGAAGTAGCAACTGCTTTACCACCTTTAAAGCCTGCAAATACTGGATACATATGTCCAATAACGGCAACCACACCTAAAAGAAGTGGATGGATGTCACCTCCAAAAATTAATGCTAAGGAAGCTGCCAATGTTCCTTTAAGGATATCGGCTAAGGTAACAATGATTCCTGCTTTTTTGCCTAACGTTCGAAAGGTGTTTGTACCGCCTAAATTTCCACTTCCATGTTTTCTAATATCGATGCCATACCCTAGTTTTCCTACAATAAGACCAGAAGGAATCGATCCAAGTAAATATGCAAGAACGACTAATATGATTTCTAGTAACATATGTATAACTCCTTTTAATCAACAATCTTTTGTTCAAACCAATCTGATAATGAACCTATTTTATTGTACCACTTAATTTTAATATTACCATGTTTGTTCAGTAAAAAAGACGATTAATTCTATTAGCTTTTGCAGGAATATCTTATTCATTAACCGAAATACTATGAGAAGATGAACGGAAGGGAGAATAAATCATGGCAGTTGAGATACCTACAAGAGAAGAATTGGGGCAAATCTTAAAGAAAAGCAAACACATCGCGGTTGTTGGGCTATCCGATAATCCAGAAAGAACTTCCTATATGGTTAGTAAAGCAATGATGGATGCTGGATATCGGATTACCCCAGTTAATCCAAGTGTTGATCAAGTATTTGGAATTAAAGCGGTTAAATCTTTACGTGATATAAAAGAACATGTAGACATTGTCAATGTTTTTCGCCGTTCAGAGCATTTGTTAGACGTGGCTAAGGAGTTTGCAGATATTGATGCGGACGTTTTTTGGGCGCAATTAGGACTTGTCAATGAAGAAGCTTATCAATATTTGAGGAATTTAGGTTATACTGTTGTCATGGACCGTTGCATTAAAGTGGAGCACGCCATGACAAAATAGAGAGATTTCACTAAAAAATCCTTGGCTGAAACAAGGATTTTTTATTTTTTCCATTTAATAGGGTTGCTAAAATAGATTTACCATATAAAATAAAGCATAGGCGACAAAAATACAGAAACAAATGTTCTTGATGAAAATATGATAATATAAAATGACGTTTACTATACTAAAAATAAATTACTATATTAAAAAAGTAGCTATTGAATTTACAGATATATACGATTCTAAATTTAGTAAGTGTGGTTTGTGTTTTATAGAAAGGGGTATGTTTTTTGACAAAGAAAACTCAATTTGACTACAATGATGATGCCATTCAAGTATTAGAAGGTCTAGAAGCTGTACGGAAGCGTCCGGGAATGTATATAGGAAGCACGGATAGTAAAGGGTTACATCATCTAGTATATGAAATCGTAGATAACTCAGTAGATGAGGCCTTATCAGGCTATGGTGATCATATTATTGTGAAAATACACAAAGACAATAGCATCAGCGTCCAGGATAAAGGGCGAGGAATGCCTACAGGGATGCATAAATTAGGAAAGCCGACACCGGAAGTCATTTTAACAGTCTTGCATGCTGGCGGTAAATTTGGACAAGGTGGGTATAAATCAAGTGGAGGACTTCATGGAGTAGGTGCTTCCGTTGTTAATGCTTTATCTGAATGGCTGACTGTAAAAATTAGACGTGATGGATTTGTGTATGAGCAGCGCTTTGAAAAAGGAGGAACCCCTGTTACAACCTTAGAAAATAAGGGGAAAACAAATCAAACGGGTACAACGATTCATTTCAAACCAGACTCAACGATATTTAGTACAACAATCTATAATTATGAAACCTTAAGTGAGAGACTGAGGGAATCGGCTTTTCTGTTAAAAGGGCTGAAAATCGAACTCATAGATGATCGGAATGATTTTCATGATATTTTTCATTATGAAAGCGGAATTGAAGCATTTGTAAAATACCTAAATGAGGAGAAAGATATCCTTCATCCTGTTGTCTCATTCGAAGGCGAACAAAACGGAATTGAAGTGGAGTTCGCTTGCCAATTTAATGATGGTTATTCAGAGAATGTATTATCTTTTGTAAATAATGTGCGTACAAAAGATGGAGGAACTCATGAAGCTGGTGCGAAAACAGCTTTAACAAGAGCGTTTAATGAATATGCACGAAAAGTTGGGATTCTAAAGGAAAAGGATAAAAATCTAGATGGTTCAGATATTCGTGAAGGTTTAACGGCAATTATTTCAGTTAGAATCCCTGAAGAGCTTCTTCAATTTGAAGGTCAAACGAAAGGGAAGCTTGGAACTAGTGAAGCTCGTTCAGCAGTAGATTCTGTTGTTTCTGAAAATCTAGCGTATTTTCTTGAAGAAAATCCGGAAACAGGTTCTTTGTTAATTAAAAAAGCGGTAAAGGCTTTCCAAGCTCGTGAAGCAGCTCGGAAAGCAAGGGAAGAAGCAAGAAGCGGGAAAAAGAAGAAGCGTTCTGAGGCAGTGTTGAGCGGGAAGCTAACTCCAGCACAATCGAGAAATCCCGCAAAGAATGAATTGTACTTGGTTGAGGGTGATTCTGCAGGCGGCTCAGCAAAACAAGGACGAGACCGTCGCTTTCAAGCAGTACTTCCATTAAGAGGAAAAGTTATTAATACTGAAAAGGCAAAATTAGCGGATATCTTTAAGAATGAAGAGATTAATACCATCATCCATGCAATCGGTGGTGGAGTTGGCGCTGATTTCTCTGTTGAAGATATTAATTATGATAAAATCGTGATTATGACAGATGCTGATACAGACGGTGCACACATTCAAGTGTTGCTTCTAACCTTCTTTTACCGCTATATGAAGCCATTAATTGAAGCTGGAAAAGTGTTTATTGCACTTCCACCGCTCTATAAAGTCAGTAAGGGTGTCGGGAAAAAAGAAGTGATTGAATATGCTTGGTCAGATGATGAACTTCAATCAGCAATCCAGAAGATTGGTAAAGGCTATATGATCCAACGATATAAAGGTCTTGGAGAAATGAATGCTGATCAATTGTGGGAAACAACGATGAATCCTGATACTCGTACATTGATCCGTGTAAGAATTGATGATGCAGCAAGGGCTGAACGAAGAGTCACAACCTTAATGGGAGATAAAGTAGAACCACGTAGAAAATGGATCGAAACGAACGTAGCATTTGGACTAAATGAAGAAACGAATATATTAGATAATGAAAATTTATCGGTCGCAGGAGAGGAGCAATAAAGCATGTCACAGATAGAAACATTCCGCGATTTACCTCTTGAAGATGTATTAGGTGACCGGTTTGGACGTTATAGTAAATACATTATTCAAGAAAGAGCACTTCCCGATGTAAGGGATGGCTTAAAGCCTGTTCAACGAAGAATTCTCTATGCGATGCATGTGGAAGGGAATACTTCTGAAAAAGGCTTTCGAAAGTCAGCGAAAACAGTTGGTAATGTTATAGGTAATTATCATCCTCATGGTGATACATCTGTTTATGATGCCATGGTTCGGATGAGCCAGGATTGGAAAGTAAGAAATGTTCTTATAGAAATGCATGGAAATAACGGAAGTATTGATGGCGATCCACCTGCAGCGATGCGTTATACAGAAGCTAGACTCTCATCAATTGCTTCAGAGCTTTTACAGGATATTGATAAACGTACGGTTGAGTTTGTTCCAAACTTTGATGATACAAGTAAAGAGCCAGTTGTATTACCAGCTAAATTTCCTAGCCTTCTCGTAAATGGTTCTACTGGAATTTCAGCTGGATATGCTACTGAAATTCCCCCTCATCACTTAGGCGAAGTAATTGATGGTGTTATTATGAGAATTAATGATTCATCCTCGACTGTTAGTGACATTATGAAGGTGATTAAGGGTCCTGATTTCCCAACTGGTGGGATTATCCAAGGAATTGATGGAATTAAGAAGGCCTATGAAACTGGAAAAGGAAAAATTATTGTAAGAGGGAAAGCCGATGTAGACACATTAAGAGGTGGAAAACAACAGCTTGTTATTACAGAGATTCCTTATGAGGTGAATAAGGCTAACCTGGTTAAAAAGATGGATGAGTTTCGATTAGATCGAAAAATTGAAGGAATCAGTGAAGTGCGGGATGAAACCGACCGTACAGGACTCCGAATTGTCATCGAATTAAAGAAAGACGCAGATGCTGAAGGTGTCTTAAATTATTTATATAAAAATACTGATTTGCAAATTACCTATAACTTTAACATGGTCGCTATTCATCAAAAGCGTCCAAAGTTACTTGGGATTTTACAAATCTTAGATTCCTATATTGAGCATCAAAAAGAAGTCATTACAAATCGTTCTAATTTTGAATTAGAAAAAGCAAAAGAGCGCCAGCATGTTGTTGAAGGTTTAATCAAGGCACTTTCCATTTTGGATGAAGTCATTGCAACAATCCGTGCTTCCAAAGATAAAAGAGATGCTAAAAATAACTTAATGGCAAAATACCAATTTACAGAACCTCAATCTGAGGCAATTGTTTCCTTGCAACTATATCGCTTAACAAACACCGACATTACTGCATTAGAAGCAGAGGCAGCCGAATTAAATGAAAAAATTAGAGAATTACTTGAGATACTAGGTAATGAAAGTAAGTTATTGAGTGTTATTAAAAATGACTTAAAGAAATTAAAGAAAACCTACGCAGATGAACGTCGTTCTAAAATTGAAGATGAGATTGAAGAAATTAAAATAAATCTTGAGGTGATGATTCCGTCAGAGGACGTGATGGTGACTGTGACGAAAGAAGGCTATGTAAAACGGACCAGTCTTCGTTCATACGCGGCCTCTAATGGTCAAGATTTTGGCATGAAGGACACCGACCGATTATTAGCACATTTTGAGATCAATACTACCGATGTTGTTCTTCTATTTACGAACAAAGGAAATTATCTGTACTGTCCTGTACATGAGCTCCCAGATATTCGATGGAAGGATCTAGGACAGCATATTGCAAATATTATTAGTATTGAGCGTGATGAGTTTATTATCGAGGCAATTCCAATTAAAGAATTCGAAACAGAACAATATCTCCTTTTTATTACAAAAAATGGAATGATAAAGAAGACTGAGTTATCTCAGTACAAGGCACAGCGTTATTCGAAAGCACTGACAGCCATTAATTTAAAAGGGGAAGATCAAGTAATTGATGTCCACCTTACAGATGGGAAGCAGGATGTATTCCTTGCTACAAAAACTGGATACGCATTATGGTTTAGTGAAGATGAAGTGAACATTGTAGGTGCTAGAGCTGCAGGTGTAAAAGCCATTAACTTAAAAGACGATGATGCTGTTGTAAGTGGAAAGATTGTTTATTCAACCGATGAGGTTGTAATCGTCACTCAGCGTGGTGCTATTAAGAAAATGCGGTTAACTGAATTTGAAAAAGCGACAAGAGCGAAACGTGGTGTAGTCATGCTAAGAGAGCTAAAAACAAATCCACACCGAATCGTAAGCTGTCAGTTAGTTGACCGTAAGGATGTTATCTTTATTAAATCAAAGAATGGCCAGATTGAATCAACCACGTCTGCAGACCTTCGTCCTAATGATCGCTATAGTAACGGTTCGTTTATAATGGATGAAAATGAAGCGGGTGAAGTAATCGAAGTTTGGATTCAGGAAAATAAGGAAAACGAGAATAAATAACAAAAAACTGTTGAGTGTCTCCTCAACAGTTTTTTTTACTATTCATTTAACATAGAAAATGGTATTGGATTGGGAGCTACTGGTACAGTGTTTTTGTTTTCTAATATAATATTCCCGATTTGTGTGCTTTCATTTACTCCAGCAAAGCTAATGGTTTCGTATCCAAATTCTTTCGCTGTCATCATAATGGCATTAATCATGAAAATATGTTCATTTGTTTCTTCTAACACAGTTCCTTCTTGAAAATGAACAACGACGTGTTTTTCTTCCATCTCTATTTTGTTAATCTTAATTTCACTAGGAATAGAGGGTTTAAGTTGATACTGTTCAACCGGTTTGTGCATTTGATTAAGGGCAGTTTCAAAATCCTCATACTCAACGGGTGGCGCAGCTAAAAAAGCTGAAGATGATCCAGTTTCTAGTTGATATAAAAAGTAACCTTTTTTCTCATTTTGTATAAGTGATGTTCCACTTATCACTCCTTGGTCTGTTTCAATATCAGGTACACCATTTGTTGAATACTCGGCAGTTTTATAGCCAAGCCACCTAAAAGTTTCTCTAACAGATTGTTCGAAATTTTGTATTTGACTTGAACCTCGTAACATCTGTTTTTCTGGTATATCAATGGTAATATAGTTACCATCTCTCACCTTATTTTTCTCACTATTAATGAATCGTTCTTCCTCATAAAATTGATATTCTTTTAAAGGAAACATACTTAATCCTATCTCGTGAATTGGTAGCTTTGTCGCATTTTCTGTTAAGAGTTCTACTACCGATTTTTGATGATTTGAATCAACTAGTATGCTAACTGGGATAACATTTTGACCAGTTTCGTCCAATAGCCCATATGTCAAAAGAGTTTTACCAATAGGTACACTTGAAACGACATAACTATGAATGTCTTCGTCATCAAGTGCCATTGACTCTTGGCTTGCAACATCAGCATCATTTGGATCTCTTAATGTCATTTGGACTAAGTTGTCGCCATTTGTATCATGACCAATGCTTTCAAGGGATAAGTTTTCTTTTAGTAGGGATGGAGCAATCATGGTAAAAATTATAATTGCTGCCACAGTTGCGAAAGTAGGTAGAAGGCATACCTTTTTTTCTTTTTTCTGAACCTTGGAATAAATATTTTGATAAATTTCCTGAGGGTCTCGATGATCCTCAATGATGGGCATCCGTTTTAATGTATTCTCTATATTATTATCCTTCCATTCGAACTTTTGCATCAATGATTCCGCCCTCCTCACTCATAAGCATTGACATCGTGATGATACTATTTCATAGAGCTCTTGAAAAACAAGATCCTTCTGTCCGTATAATGTATAAGTCGAGACATAGAGATAAAAGTTACAGTACTTTTGAACTTTTAAAAAATACAAACAAATGATTAAACCCCTTGTCATTTGAAAAAAACATGACAAGGGGTTATAGTCTTAGATTATATCTTGTAGAGTTTCCTAGCATTTGCACTTGTTATTGAGATAATGTCATTGATATTGATTTTTTTTATCTCTGCTAGTTTTTGTACAATATCAAGTAGAAATAATGGGGTGGTTACTTTGCCTTCAAAGGGTCCATTATAAGGCCAAGGACCATCAGTTTCTAGTAGAAGAAGGTCCAAAGAAATTTCTTTTACAAAAAGCTGGTCACGTTCTCTGTACAATACTTCAGGCGTAATTGAAACATAATACCCTTGATCAAGAATTCTGTGAAGTGTTTGAAAGGATGACTTTAACCAATGAAAATGAACTTTGGTTGCACCATGCTCTACCAATAGTTGAAAAACAATGTCAGCATGTTCATGTACTGCATGTAGTACAATGGGTAAGTCTTGTTCGATCGATATATCAATCATCTTCTTTAGAAATAGGATATATTCTTTTAATGATTGTTCCAACTTACTAGCAGAGTAATAAGGGAGACCGACCTCTCCTATTGCAGAAATGAGATGTCGCTCACATTTTAATAGGTTCTGCCATTCTAGGAAATCTTTCTCGTTTGGAAGAGCTTGTTCAGGATGAAAACCTATTGCAGCCTGAACGAAAGTGGGGTAACGCAGCTTTAATTTTAGAGTATGATAGCAGGATGCTAAGTCAGTTGAAACTGCAATCACATTGCTAATACCCGCATTCATCCAGATTTCTATTTGGCGATCAATGTCATCATATTGATCTAAATGGATATGAGAATCAATCATTTGTTCACAACCAGTTTTTCATTAATCACTTTTTCAATATACGCTTGGAATGTTTTCATATCTTCTAATGTTTCAAATCCAGCTTGTGCGCTTGTGGCATTCCCTCCACCTTTTCCTTTATAGTTCTTTAACTCCTGCTTGAAAAATTGACCACAATCAAAATCAACTGATTTGTTATGGGCTACTAATAGTTTATATTCATTAGTAGAACAGAAAAGGATGATCTTATTTTGTTCCGTCAATAGTCTGGCTAATCTTTGCATATCCTTCATTGTACGATCATGAAATGAAAGTGTAATAAAGCTTGTTTCTTCCTTAGCTAAGATACATTCAATGTATAAGCGATCATTTTCTTCCTTCAACGTCTCTATTTCCTTTTGCAGAGCTTTATTTTCGGTTTCCATTTTCTTAATTTTTAACAAAACGGCTTCTCTGTTGCTACTTAAATAGTTTGAAATCTCATTCAAAATAGTAGAAGACTGATGGTAATCCTCTAATGCCCTATAACCACATTTAAAATGGATTCGAATGTTTCCTCTTTGTTTTTCTGTTTTCACCAATTTAATCAAGCCTAACTCACCAGTGCTTTTTACATGGGTCCCGCAGCATGCCGAAAGATCAATTCCGTCAATTTCAACAATTCGAATATCTTCAGTCACATCAGGTAGCTTTCTTAGAGGAAGTGTAGCCAGCTCTTTTTCTGTTACATAATAGGTTTTTATTTCTTTGTTTTCATAAATATATTCATTTACTTTTCGTTCTATATTTAGGAGTTGCTTCTCCTTGATTTCAGACATACTAATATCAATGGTAACCGTATCTTCTCCAAGATGAAAACTTGTTGTCGCTGAGTTATATAATTCAATAATAACAGCAGAAAGTAAATGCTGCCCTGTATGCTGTTGCATATGGTCAAACCTGCGGTTCCAATTTATCTTACAGTGAACGTTGGACTGATTAGGTTTTGAAGTAACCTTATGAAAGACTTCACTGTTTCTTTCGATTACATCCAGAACCTCTAAATCACCTATATAACCTTGATCTGCTGGTTGCCCTCCACCTTCTGGATAAAAAGCTGTTTCTTTAAGAGTAAGAAAATAATATTGACCTTCCTCAGTAATACTAGTAATCGCTGTTTGCCATTCAATACAAGTTGGATTAGAGTAATATAGTTTCTCTGTCATGAAAATCTCCCTTTGTGTTTAACTTTATTATGATTTCATTTTACAATAAGTGAAAATTATATCAAAAATTAAAATTCATAATAGATAAAACGTTTAGAAAAATATATCCATACTAATCCGATAAAATAGGTTGACTTTTAAAGCCCATGTGATAAAATTTAAAAAACAAAACAACTTATCAAGAGAGACGGAGGGATTTGGCCCGAAGATGTCCAGCAACCTACTAAACTCGTAAGGTGCTAAATCCAACAAAATGAATCCATTTTGAAAGATAAGGTAAATAAGGATTACCTACGATCTCTTTCAGATGGAGAGATTTTTTTGTGAAAAAAAAGGAGTGTTTGTCTTGAATCAATTACTTACGTTTGAAAATTTTCTAGAAACAGAGCAAATAGAATTTCCAGTCGATAATGACACAAAGGGTGCGTTGGATGTATTGAAATGGGCCTATGACCATTACGGTGATAAAGTAGTGTATGCCTGTAGCTTTGGAATTGAAGGAATTGTATTAATCGATTTAATCTCAAAGGTAACTGACAAAGCAAGAATTGTTTTCCTAGATACAGGTGTTCATTTCGATGAAACATATGAGCTAATAGAAAAAGTTAAAAAGAAATATCCAACAATAACGATCGAATTAAAGAAACCGAAATTAACTTTAGAAGAACAGGCCGTACAGTATGGTGATGAGCTTTGGAAGAGTAACCCAAATGCTTGCTGTAATATGCGTAAAATTGAGCCGTTAAATGAAGTTTTAAACGGGGTTACAGCATGGATATCTGGATTAAGAAGAGAGCAATCAGAGAGTAGAAAAAATACGGAATTCTTAAATCTAGATAAACGATTTAAGTCTGTAAAAGTTTGTCCGCTAATTCATTGGACATGGAAGGACGTTTGGCGTTACGCTCATAAAAATCAATTAGAGTATAACACTTTACACGACAATGGCTATCCAAGTATCGGATGTAAAACCTGTACGTTACCTGCTTTTAACGCAGACGATTTAAGATCGGGAAGATGGACAGGGACAAATAAAGTAGAATGTGGTCTTCATACATGATGATCGAAGAGGGTAGATGGAAATGACATTAACGATTGCAGCTTGCATCATTGCGCTATTTTTTGCAATGAATATTGGTGCTAGTGGTGCTGCAGCCTCTATTAGTATTGCTTATGGGTCTGGGGCAATTCAAAAGAGAAGAAATGCATTAATTATTTGTGCGATTGCCATTTTTTTAGGAGCTGCTATTGGAGGAAGTGAAGTAGTAAAAACGATTGGCTCAGGTATTATCCCGCAGTCATTATTATCTGCAAAGATTGTTTTAATCATTTTAATTTCTGCAACATCCTCCTTGTTTATTGCAAACTTGTTAGGAATACCACTATCAACAAGTGAAATTACTGTTGGTTCAGTGATTGGTGTTGGGATTGCACTCCAGGCACTATATATAAATAAAATTATGTTAATCGTGAGTTTTTGGATTGTCGTTCCAGTCGTAGGATTTACGATGGCATTAATCCTTGGAAAACTAATTCAAAAACTTGTGAAAAAATATCCGCAAATAAACGACATGAAATATAAAGGAATCATCACAGTATTTGTCATTATTATTGGATTTTTTGAAGCTTTTTCAGCGGGGATGAATAATGTTGCAAACGCGATAGGTCCACTAGTCGGAGCGGGTATTGTTTCTATAAATAACGGAGTTTTGATTGGCGGATTTTTTATCGCGATTGGTGCCCTTTTTCTTGGTGGAAGAGTACTTCAAACCAATGCGAAGAAAATCACCAAGATTTCTTTGTTAGAGGGTGGAGCCATTTCAGGAACAGGAGCTTTTTTAGTAATCATAGCTTCGATCTTTGGCTTACCAGTTCCTCTCACTCAAGTCACTAGTTCTGCCATTATTGGAATTGGTATGGCGAATAATGGAATGGATATTTGGAAAAAACAAGTCATTGTTAAAATATTAAAGGTCTGGGTTGTTTCCCCCATCTTCTCAATGGTCATTTCATATGGGCTGGTTAAGCTTTTCATTGACGGAGATTTATATACATTGTTTATTTTACTAGGTGTTTGTGCGGCTACATTGGGAACGATAAGCTTAATAAAAACGATTCGTGATGATCAGCGTGCATATCAGGAGCAGGGTGGAGGAATATAAGTATAAACCCTACAAAATCGATAAGGATAATAAAATTAGGAGGAATTGTAAAATGACATTAAGCACACCACATGGAGGAAAATTAGTAAACCGTTGGAATCCTTCTCTTAATATAACTTCAATCTTAAAAGAAATTGAGTTAGATACGATTGCATTAAGTGATTTAGATTTAATTGGAACAGGTGCCTATAGCCCAATTGAAGGGTTTTTAAATCAAGAGGATTATCAATCTGTAGTTGAAACAATGAGATTAGCAAGTGGTGCAATTTGGAGTATTCCAATCACATTGCCAGTGTCTGAAGAAGTTGCTCAAGCTCTCTCTGTTGGAGAAACTGTAAGATTAACAAATAATGGTGAAACATATGGTACGATTTCGATCACCGATATTTTCACACCAAATAAAGAAAAAGAAGCTCTTTCTGTTTACCGTACAGATGATTTAGCTCATCCAGGTGTAAAGAAATTATTTGAGCGTGGAACGGTATATGTAGGAGGTCCAATCTCACTTGTAAAAAGAATTCAAAGGGAAAAATTTGACGAATTTTATTTAGATCCTGTTCAAACAAGAGAGATTTTCCAATCAAAAGGATGGAAGACAGTAGTAGGATTCCAAACAAGAAACCCTGTTCACCGTGCACATGAATATATTCAAAAAACTGCACTTGAAACAGTTGATGGACTATTCTTAAACCCTCTTGTTGGTGAAACAAAGTCAGACGATATTTCTGCAGAGGTTCGAATGGAAAGTTATCAAGTACTACTTAAAAACTATTATCCAGAAGATCGTGTATATTTAGCCGTGTTCCCAGCAGCTATGCGGTATGCAGGTCCAAGAGAAGCAGTATTCCACGCAATGGTTCGTAAAAACTATGGTTGTACTCATTTTATCGTTGGACGTGACCATGCAGGTGTAGGTGACTATTACGGTACGTATGATGCGCAGTTAATTTTTGAAAACTTTGCTGCTGATGAACTTGGTATTTCACTTTTATTCTTTGAACACAGCTTTTTCTGTAAAAAATGTGAAGCGATGGCGTCGACAAAAACATGTCCTCATGGAAAAGAGGATCACATGATTTTGTCAGGAACAAAAGTAAGAGAAATGCTACGCAATGGAGAAATTCCTCCAAGCACATTTAGTCGTAAAGAAGTAGTAGAGGTATTAATTAACGGACTTGCACGCGAAGCGGTAACAGTTCAATAAAGGGGAGTATTTCATAATGAGTGTAAATCAAAATATTGTGTGGCATCAAGCTTCTCTTACGAAGCAAGCACGCCGAGAATTAAATAAGCACCAGAGTTTTGTTCTATGGTTTACAGGTTTATCTGGTTCTGGAAAGTCTACTGTAGCGAACGCTGTTGCTAGTAAGCTTTATGATTTATCTGTAAGAAACTATGTACTTGATGGGGATAACATACGTCATGGACTTAATAAAGACTTAGGGTTTTCAGATCACGATCGTAAGGAAAATATACGTAGAATTGGAGAAGTTTCAAAACTTTTTGTTGATAGTGGGCAGGTTGTTTTAACTGCCTTTATCTCTCCTTTTAAAGAAGATCGTAATGTCGTTCGTGAATTGTTAGAGGAAGATGAATTTATCGAAGTTTTTGTGAAATGTCCAATTGAAGAATGTGAAAAGCGTGATCCAAAGGGTCTTTATGTAAAGGCAAGACAAGGAATTATACCTGAGTTTACAGGGATAAGTTCACCGTATGAGGAACCAGCTAATCCTGAATTAGTTGTTGAGACAAATAAGTTTTCTGTAGAAGAATGCGTAGATCAGGTGATTGCGTATTTAACGGATAGGGGTTTAATTTAAGGGGGAGAAACATTAATGGCTTATGAAAAGTTTTGGGCTGAAAATCCTAAAATTAACAAGACAGAACAAATGAAGCTAGAGCAGGATGGTCTTAAGATTTTTGATGATATTCCATATTATGCTGAAAATGGATTTGATTCTATTCCAAAAGAAAAATGGGATATGTTTAAGTGGGCAGGATGTTACTTACAAAAACCTAAAGAAGCAGGATATTTCATGATGCGCGTCGTGATACCAGCTGGAATTTTAACGAATGAACAAGCTGTAACATTAGCTGAAATTGCTAGAGATTATGGACGTGGTGTATATGATATTACAACTCGTCAAGCGGTTCAATTTCACTGGTTAACAATTGAACAGATTCCTGATATCCTAAATCGCCTTGAAAAAGTAGGGATGACTACAGCAGGTGCTTGTGGTGACATTACACGTAACATTGTAGGAAATCCTCTTTCTGGTATCGATCCAAATGAATTATTCGATACGACAGACATTACAAACGAAGTCTTTGAATTCTTCCGTTTTAATGAGGATTTCTCTAATTTACCACGTAAATATAAAATGTCGATTAGTGCCAATCTGAATAATGCATCAAATGCTGAAATAAACTGTATTTCATTTGTTCCTGCTACAAAGGTCATTAATGGAGAAACAGTGAAGGGATTTCATCTAAAGGTAGGTGGAGGCCTATCTTCTGTACCAATATTAGCTGAAACAGTTGATGTGTTTGTAAAACCTGAACAAACATTAGATTTAGCAATTGCAGTAACGACGATTTTCCGTGACAATGGATATCGAGAAAAGCGTCATCGTTCTCGACTTAAATTCCTAGTTTCTGACTGGGGAGTAGAACAATTCAAAGAAAAGCTAATAGAATTAACAGGTCCACTACCTGGAAAAGGTGAAGATGCTGCGAAGGAGTGGAAGGCAGGATATTTCTATGGAGTTCATAAACAAAAACAAGAAGGTTTAAACTATGTAGGTGTAAGTATTCCAGTTGGACGCTTAACGCCTGATGAAGCACTTGAATTTGCTAGAATATCAGCAAAGTATGGGAATGGAGAAATTCGCTGCTGTAATTCTCAGAATCTAATTATTCCAAATGTGGTAGATGAAAACGTAGAAGCATTACTTGCTGAAGAAATCTTTGAAAAGTTCCCAATTAATCCTAACAAATTTGTCGGTTATTCAGTTTCCTGTACAGGCAATGAATATTGTAATCTAGCATTAGTAGAAACAAAGGAAAAAATGAAAACTGTAGCTGAGTATCTTGACGGGCAAGTTGTTCTAGATGTACCTGTTCGAATTCATATGGTAGGATGTCCTAACCAATGTGGTCAACGCTCTATTGCTGAGATTGGTTTACAAGGAATTAAAATGAAAAATAAAGATAAGCAAATGGTGGAAGCATTTGAAATTTATGTTGGCGGAACTTTGAATAATGGTGGAAAGTTTAACGAAAAATTAAAAGGTAAAGTAGAAGCAGACCAACTAGATGATGTCCTAAAAGAATTACTAATCCATTTCAAGGAGACAAAATTATTAGGCGAATCTTTCTTCGATTATGTTGAAAGAGTTGGATTAGAAACTTTACAAGTACAGTTAGATCAAATTCTTAATCAAGTTGCAGTATAAGAAATAGGAAGGTGAGAGGTCATGAATTTATATCGATTTGAAGTTACAATAAATAATGAAATTATCCATGTTGTTGTAGCTGCTGAGAACGATGATATGGCCTTTGATCTTGTTGATATTGAAATAGAGAGACATTATTTAAGAGTTCCTCAAGTAGAGGATATTACATTGTATGAAAAACGTAAAATTAGAAATGGAGTAGGTTTTGTTTTAGCAAAGACCGAAACCATGCTATAATACTTATATCTTAATAATAGATTACCATGAGAACGACTTCGGATATGCGAGTACTTAATGAAAAACAATTAAGTGTACGCCTATTCGAAGCCGTTTCTTTATAAACATGGCTTAGAGAGGTGAGGTACCTTGGCAAAAGTATACCTTGTTGGCGCAGGTCCTGGAGACCCTGACCTTATAACAATAAAAGGGATGAAAAGCATTAAAATTGCTGATGTAATTTTATATGATCGATTAGTAAATGAAGAGCTTCTTAGCTATGCTAAACCTGATGCAGAGCTTGTTTTCTGTGGAAAATCACCTGAATCTCATATTTTACAACAAGAAAGAATTAATGAGTTGCTTGTCGAGTATTCAAAAGCTGGAAAAGTAGTGACTCGATTAAAAGGTGGGGATCCGTTTGTTTTTGGGCGGGGAGCAGAGGAAGCTGAAGTTTTAGCACAGCATGGTATCGAATTTGAAATTGTCCCAGGTATTACATCAGGAATTGCAGCAGCAGCTTATGCCGGTATTCCAGTTACTCATCGGGAATATAGCTCCTCTTTCGCATTTGTTGCTGGTCATCGAAAGAACTTTGAAGAAGATAATATAAAATGGGAATGGTTAGCAAAAGGGGTGGATACTTTGGCCATCTATATGGGGGTAAAAAATTTACCCTTCATTCAAAAAAAGCTTGTTGATTTTGGTAAATCTAAAGAAACACCTGTTGCGGTTATTAATTGGGGTACCCTTTGTAAACAGAAAACAGTTGTTGGTACACTTGAAAATATAAGTGAGATCGTAAAGTTAGAAAAGATTGAAAATCCATGTATGATTATTGTTGGTGAAGTCGTAAGAATGAGAGAAAAAATTAAATGGTTTGAAAAACTTAAGCCTTTAGAACCGAGTGAGGTTAATCGTTAATGGAAGCCGTTCTTTATATTTGTCATGGTAGTCGAGTACCAAAAGCCAGTGAAGAAGCCCGATACTTTGTTCAAAATTGTATTGATAAGCTATCTGATTCGGTATCAATTCAAGAATGCTGCTTTTTAGAATTAGCTGAACCAAGTATCGAAGAGGCTTTTACTAAATGTGTTGAACAGGGTGCTACGAAAATATCAGCTCTTCCTGTTCTCTTATTAACAGCAGGGCACGCGAAAAGTGATATACCCGATGAGCTCGAGAAAATGAAACAAAAATTCCCTGAAGTGACAATTCAGTATGGGCGCCCCATCGGTGTTCATCCACAAATGATCAATATTATTGAAGAACGAATTGAAGCTTCAAATACCCCATTAACAGAAGAATCGATGATTCTATTAGTAGGTAGAGGTGCGAGTGATCCAGACGTAAAACGAGATTTTTCGGAAATAGCGAAACTGTTGGAAGAGAAAACAGGTGTATCTGTTGATACGTGCTATTTAGCCGCATGTGAACCAAGCTTCGAAGAAGGATTAAAAACTGCTGAAAAATCAGATTTTAAGAAAGTATTTGTCGTACCTTATTTATTATTTACAGGTATTCTAATGAAAACGATGGAAAAGACAATTAAAAAAATAAATCATGATTCTACTAAAAGCTTTATCCTTTGTGATTACTTAGGCTATCATCAAATCCTTCAGGATGTAATTGTCACAAGGGTGGAAGAAGTTATCAACAATACGAATGATAGCAGGGAGATTAAATAAATGTATCCCATCATGCTTGATTTAACTGGTAAGCCTTGTGTTGTAATTGGTGGAGGAAAAATTGCGTATCGGAGAATTTTGACTCTTCTAAAAGTCGGCGCAAATATTACCGTGATCAGTCCAACAGTATGTGCAGAAATTGAAGTGCTTGGTAGGGAAAATGAAGTTCGAATATTTTATCGTGATGTAATGGAAGAAGATTATTTGGATGCATTTCTTATCATTGCTGCAACGAATTCTGTGGATGTAAATGCAGAAATTGCAGCTAATATACAGCCTTATCAATTAATAAATGTTGTGAATAAGCATGAACTTGGAAACTTTCATATTCCAGCTTCTATTTCTAGAGGAAAGCTTATCATTAGTGTTTCAACCTCAGGCGCAAGCCCTTTTTTAGCAAAAAAGATACGAGATGAAATAAAGGATAATTATGATGAGACTTATGAATCATACTTAGACTTTTTAACTGAGTGTAGGAATAGAATCAAAGAAAATAACGAGGATCAAGAGTACAAGAAAAGTCTATTAAAAGAGTTATTAGATGATAAGTATCGTTATTCAACTGAAGAACAAAATAAGTTTCTAAAAAGGTTAAACCACTAGGGAGATAAATATCTAGTGGTTTAAACCTGTTACTTACAGATATGGACTTTCATGTTTGGCTTTTAATTGATTCCAACGACGCTCTACTTCTAGGTTAAACATGTCAAGTAGATGCTTACTATCTTCTTTTAGTAAATGCTTCGTTTTCCCCATTAGTCTTAACCACTCTGTTACATCAATGCGTTTCTTTTTCTGTTCTGGATCATACGTAATCGTTGTAATTCCTCGCTCCACCTCATAAATTGGGAAGAAACAGGAGTTTACTGCTGCTTCTACAATGGTTTGGCCTAATTCATCTTTAGATTTCCAGTTTAAAGGACAGGTAATTAAAATTTTTCCATATACAAGCCCTTCATTTTTAGCATACCATTGTGCTTTTGCCGCTTTTTTCAATAAGTCTCGATCAAATGCTTCAGTTCCTGTAAAGACATATGGGATATGGGTGGCAGCCATAATTTGTGCTGTATCCTTATGATGGAAAGGCTTACCTTTTTGGAAGGTACCTACATTCGAAGTACTCGTCATATGCCCCATAGGTGTTGAATATGAGAGCTGACTTCCAGTGTTCATATAGCCTTCATTATCATATTCAAGGATAATCATTTTATGGTTACGTAATGCGGTACCAATCGCAGGACCCATTCCAATATCCATACCTCCATCACCTGTAACCATGACGAACGTAAAGTCATCACTTAACCCTAACTCCTCAAATTCGCCTCGACGTTTTCTCTCATGGAACATTTCTACCAACCCTGAAAGAGTAGCCGATCCATTTTGAAAAAGGTTATGAATGTAAGTTGCTTTATGAGCACTATAAGGATAACCTGTTGTGACAACCATAGCACAGCCAGTATGGAATAGTGCGACAATATCTCCTTCAATTCCTTTAAAGAATAATTCTAACCCAGAGAAAATGCCGCACCCTGGACAGGCACCGTGCCCAGAAGCAATTCGTTTTGGTTTTTTTGTTAAGTTTCGTAAAGGTGGAATCTTAACGTTAAGTTCACCCGTTTTTTCATTTGGTGTTACTGTAATTAAACCAGTATTTAAATCTTCTTTTTTCATCGGATTAACCACACGTTTTGGAGCAAATTCTGCTTTACCAGGATTATGTCCAAAGTAATCGAAAGGTTTTTCTACATGAGCTTTATCTGCAGCCTCCATTGCTAATAAGAAAAAGTGCTCTGCATCATCTGCATAAAAATCCTTTCCACCTAAACCATAAATTCGGTTAATAACTTGCGTGTCAACATTTCGATAAGTTTGTAATGCAGCTCTTACTTCTAAAGCCATGTTTCCACCGTGAGCCCCATAAGAATCAGCACGATCCCCGACGGTTACTGCTTTCACGTTTTTTAAGACATCAGCCAGCTGCTTTTGCGGAAACGGGCGAATCATATTTGGAGAAATAACTCCAGCCTTGATTCCTTTTGCGCGGAGTTTGTCAGCAACATCCTTACAAACCTCTGCAGCTGAATTTAATAAAAAGACCGCAACCTCGGCATCATCCATTCTGTATAAATCTAAAACTGGATACTCACGGCCAGTTAATTCGGCATACTCTCTTGATATTCTTTCGTACACTTCCTCAGCCTTGTACATCGCTTCTGATTGTTGAAAGCAATTGTTGATATAATCAGGTTCATTCATATATGGACCGATTGTTACTGGATTTTCTCGATCCAAAGCATGAGGGAAGTTCCGAGGAGGATCTCCGATGAACGCATGAACATCTTTTTTATCTTTAATCACTTGAACACGACGCTTTTGGTGAGATGTAAAATAACCATCAAAGGATACAATAACAGGTAGGCGAACCTCAGGGTCCTCTGCAAGTTTAATCGCGATAAGATTCATATCATATACAATTTGTGGGTCGCGAGCCATCAAGATTGGCCAACCAGTATTTAAAGCAAAATATAAATCAGAGTGGTCACCATGAATATTTAAAGGACCAGAAACAGAGCGATTCACTAAATTTAAGACCATTGGAAAACGAGTACCAGATTGTACCGGGAGTTGCTCTAACATATATAAAAAGCCATTTGCACTTGTAGCATTAAATACACGACCACCACCAGTGGAAGCACCATAGCATATACCAGCAGAACCATGCTCACCATCGGCAGGTATTAATACGATATCATGCTCACCCTTTGCTTTCATCCCATCTAAAAATTGAGCAACCTCGGTAGAAGGGGAGATTGGATAGTATCCCATCACATGATAGTTTATTTGATGTGCTGCATAGGCAGCCATTTCATTTCCAGATTCAAAAACAATACTTTGTTCAACTGTTCCTTTCGGAATATTTGCTTTTTCTCGATTTAAATCGATCGACATTCAGTTCCCACCTTTTTTGTCTATTTTCTTTGCATTTTATGACGAATAAAACTCAGTTAATCTATTTAACAAGATCGAATAGATGAGGGACTCGATTTGTTTCTGCATATCCATCGTCTTTTTCTCGTTCACTTGTTAAAGCATCTACTGGACATGCATGGACACATTTCAAACAGCCTTTACAATATTGATAATCGATTCCCTTAAGAAACATTTGCGGACGTCCACGTTTATCCTCTTTTTCTTCCCAAACAAAGCAAAAATCAGGACAGGCGGTATCACAGGCTGCACAATTAATACATTTATCGTCATGAAAATGTGGTAGCATCCCCGCTCGGGAAATACTTAAATCCTTAAGAATACTGTTACCTGGATTAATTACTGTCCCACCTATTGGTTGAGTTTCATATCCTAACACCGGGACAT
>JBEQAC010000033.1:0-20555 GCA_041640535.1 Bacillaceae bacterium | reverse complement strand
ATGATTTAGCAGATGTTGTGAACAGAGCATTAAGACAAACATTTACACGATCCATCAATACGGTGTTAACAGTTTTTATTACCGTAGTCGCATTATTGATTTTTGGAAGTGAATCCATTCGAAACTTTTCATTTGCCTTACTAATTGGTTTACTTGCTGGAACCTATTCTTCACTATTTATTGCTTCACAGCTTTGGTTAGTGTGGAAAAGTAAGCAACTAGGGAGAAAACGCACGAAAAAAGTCGTTGATACGGAACTAGAACCTGAAGTATAAAACCAAAAAAACCGTGGCTTTCCGCGGTTTTTTTGGTTGAGTGAATTAATTGTTGATGAATTGCCTCTTTTGGACACAATATACAATAGAGGATATAGTTAAGTGAAATTTATAAGGGAAGGAAGGTTGTGTTTGGAAAATAAAGATCGATTTAAACAAGCCGAATTTGCAGCCATGCTAGGGGTTGTTGGGAATGTGATATTGGCGATTATTAAGTATATCGTCGGAGTCATGGCAGGTAGTAAAGCGTTGATAGCCGATGCTGTTCATTCAGCTTCTGATGTTGCAGGTTCTTTTGTCGTTTATATTGGGGTTAGAGCAGCAAAGCAGCCACCAGACAAAGACCATCCCTACGGTCATGGAAAAGCAGAATCGATTGCTGCAATTATTGTTGCGGTGTTGCTTTTTTTAGTAGGGATTGAAATTGGAAAATCTTCAATTGAAGCATTTTTTGTTCCAATTGAAGCACCAAAAGCATTTGCAATTTATGCAGTTGTTTTCTCTATTATTGTAAAAGAAGCGATGTTTAGATATAAGTTCAAACTGGGTAAGAGAATCAATAGTGATGCAGTTATAGTAAATGCTTATGAACATCGTTCCGATGTATACTCTTCAATTGCTGCTCTAATAGGGATTATTGGGGCAATTTTTGGTGAACGAATTGGCGCACCATGGCTTGTATATGGAGATCCTGTAGCCGGAGTTTTTGTTTCGTTACTTATTATCAGAACTGCATTTAAGCTTGGAAAAGAATCTATACATACAACATTAGACCATGTATTGCATGAAGAAGATACAGTAGAACTTCGCGAAGCAGTATTAACGATTCCAGAAGTAAAAAAAATTAATGAATTACATGCACGCGAGCATGGCCATTATGTGATTGTCGACTTAAAAATCTCTGTTGATCCATATATGACCGTTGAAGATGGTCACAATGTTGGAAAACAGGTAAAAGAAAAATTACTAAAAGTTGATCATGTGCATGATGTATTTGTACATATAAATCCATATTCTGAAAATGAGTAGGAATTTTTATAAATGGAAATGAATTGCTATAATTGAAACCCCTCAACCTTCCTTGTATAATAGGATGGTTGAGGGGTGAAATTATGTTACAAGCTAAAACACGATGGAAAATCAATGAAAGTAATCATGAACAAGTACAACACTTAACAAGTGAACTTAATATTGCACCTCTAGTAGGATCGTTACTCGTTAATCGTGGAATGACCACAGCTCATGATGCACGAGATTTTTTATTTATTGAGAAAACTGATTTTCATGATCCGTTTTTATTAGATGGAATGGATCTTGCGATAGAAAGAATAAAAAATGCAATTCAAAATAGTGAAAGAATCCTGATATTTGGCGATTATGACGCTGACGGGGTAAGTAGTACAACTGTATTATTAACGGCATTAATGAAAAGAGGCGCTGATGCGGATTTTTATATACCCAATCGCTTTACAGAAGGTTATGGACCGAATGAAGCTGCTTTTAGATGGGCGAAGCAAGAAGGTTTTTCTCTCATTATCACAGTCGATACTGGTATATCTGCTTTACATGAAGCACAGGTAGCACAAGAAATAGGGCTTGATTTAATTATCACAGATCACCATGAACCAGGACCTGAGCTTCCACATGCACTCGCGATTATACATCCAAAAAAACCAACTTGTTCATATCCTTTTAAAGAATTAGCAGGAGTGGGAGTTGCATTTAAACTTGCTCATGCATTATTAGGTTATGTCCCTGAATCATTACTTGAGATTGTAGCAATTGGAACCATTGCAGACCTAGTACCTTTATATGGAGAGAATCGGCTTTTAGCTAAAAAGGGGATACAGGCATTACGGTCGACAAATCGTCCTGGTATTAAAGCGCTACTTGCAGTTTGCGGTACAGAGCAAACAGAAGTTAACGAAGAAACGATTGGCTTTGCCATTGGCCCGAGAATTAATGCGATTGGGAGATTAGCTGATGCTGATCCAGCCGTCCATCTTTTAATGACAGAAGATAGAGAAGAAGCAAAGGAATTAGCATTTGTTGTCGACGGTTATAATAAACAACGCCAAGAACTAGTAAATGAAATGACAAAAGAGGCGATTCAAGAGGTGGAAGAAAATTTTCCTCCTGAAAAAAATGGCGTGTTAGTCATTGCAAAGGAAAACTGGAATGCTGGAGTAGTTGGGATTGTGGCATCAAGACTTGTTGATCGATTTTACCGACCGACGATTGTTTTAAGCATTGATAGAGAAAAAGGAATAGCTAAGGGATCTGCTAGAAGCATCGAAGGCTTTAATTTGTATGAAAATTTATCGGAATGTCGTGATATTTTACCTCATTTTGGTGGACATCCAATGGCAGCTGGAATGACCTTACAGCTTGAAAATGTAGATGATTTAAGAAACCGCCTCAATCACTTAGCGGCCGAACAATTATCAACGGAAGATTTTATTCCCGTGACAAGTGTCGATGTTGTTTGTAGTATTGACGAAATCTCGATTGAAACAATTGCTCAAATGGATCTACTCTCTCCATTCGGAATGAACAATCCTAAACCAAAGGTATTAATCAAAGAAGCTGCCATTCAAAACATTCGAAAAATTGGGTCTGAGCAAAATCATATTAAGGTTGTTTTTGAAGATGGTGGTAGTACTCTTGATAGTGTTGGTTTTGGCTTTGGAGAGAAATATCATGAAATTTCTCCGACTGCTAAAATTTCAGTCATTGGAGAGCTTTCTATTAATGAATGGAATAATTTCCGAAAGCCACAAATTATGCTACATGACCTCGCAATTAACCATTGGCAATTATTTGACCTGCGAGGAAATAATCAGATTAAAGAATCACTCCTAAAAATAGGGGAAGATAAACGCATGCTAATTGCATTTAGTGAATCGGTATTGAATCTTGTCCAGTATCAACATGTTAGAAATGAGATTATCGTTATTCAAACCATTGAACAAGCGAAAGAGTTAGCTTGTGAAGAACGCTATGTTTGTTTATTAGATTTACCACCGGAAGAGGAAGTTCTAAAAGCCCTGCTTTTACCAAAGCTCCCAAGTAGAATCTATACGTTTTTCAATCATGGCCAAAGTCATTTCTTTAGTACGATTCCAACTAGAGAGCATTTTAAATGGTTTTATGCATTTTTAACAAAAAAAGCTCCATTTGATATGAATCGTTTTGGTGCAGACCTTGCAAAATATAGAGGATGGTCAAAAGAAACAATTGATTTTATGTCACAGGTGTTTTTTGAATTAGAATTTGTTATGATAGACAAGGGAATCATAACACTATCAAATCAAGGCAAGAAACGAGATTTGACTGAATCGAAAACTTACCAAATAAAACAACGCCAAATTGAATTAGAAAATAAATTTTTGTATTCATCTTATCAACAATTGAAGCAATGGTTTGATTCAATTAATAGTGGTTCAAAGTATGAGGAGGCAATGAATTAATGGATTTAAAAAAATTTGTAACAATTGTACCGGACTATCCAAAGCCAGGCATTTTATTTAAGGATATCACTCCTTTAATGAATGACGGTGAAGCATATAAATATGCAACTGATCAAATAGTAAGCTATGCACAGGAAAAGCAAATTGATCTTGTTGTTGGACCTGAAGCGAGGGGATTTATCATTGGATGTCCTGTTGCCTATTCTCACGGTGTAGGTTTTGCTCCAGTTCGAAAAGAGGGAAAACTACCTAGAGAGGTTGTTAAACAAGAGTACGGCCTAGAATATGGTAAAGATGTACTCACTATTCATAAAGATGCAATCAAACCTGGTCAGCGTGTATTAATAACAGACGACCTATTAGCGACTGGTGGAACAATTGAAGCTACCATTAAATTAGTAGAAGAACTAGGCGGGGTTGTAGCAGGTATTGCATTCATCATTGAACTGACATATTTAGATGGACGTGATAAATTAGATGGCTACGACGTCCTAACATTAATGCAATTTTAATGTTATTATGGCATAAAGTAGGATAAATTAGGATTCGTATTGAATTGAGCGCTCGTCTTGAGTGCTCTTTTTAAATATATTTTCAAGTAGGAAGAATTTTTCATTCTAAATTCCTTTACATATGAAGATTTTTTCTTGATAATAGTAATAATTATTTTTATATTAGTTTTCATACAAAAAGGTGATCTCATGGCAAATGAACAGGTATTAACCGCTGAGCAAGTGATAGACAAAGCGAGGCGTTATCTACCCGATAATGGTATAGAATTTCTTGAAAAAGCATATGATTTTGCGCGTGAAGCTCACCGTGAACAATTTCGTAAGTCAGGTGAGCCTTATATTATTCATCCGATACAAGTGGCAGGTATTCTTGTCGATTTAGAAATGGATCCTGCAACAATTGCGGCTGGTTTTTTACATGATGTAGTTGAGGACACAGATGTAACTCTTGAGCAGATGAAGGAATCGTTTAATGAAGAAGTAGCCATGCTTGTCGATGGCGTAACTAAGTTAGGGAAGATTAAATATAAGTCTCATGAAGAGCAACAGGCGGAAAATCACCGAAAAATGTTTGTTGCAATGGCTCAGGATATCCGAGTGATTCTCATCAAGCTTGCAGATCGTCTGCACAATATGAGAACATTAAAGCATTTACCTCAGGAAAAACAGCGCCGTATCTCCAATGAAACACTTGAGATATTTGCACCTTTAGCACATCGACTTGGGATCTCCAAAATTAAATGGGAGCTTGAAGATACTGCCCTTCGCTATTTAAATCCTCAGCAATATTACCGTATTGTGAATTTAATGAAGAAAAAAAGAGCAGAGCGCGAGCAGTATTTGGATGATGTTATTCAAGAAGTGAAGCAACGTGTAAATGAAGTGTCGATTAAAGCAGAAATCAATGGTAGACCAAAGCATATTTACAGTATATATCGAAAAATGGTTCTGCAAAATAAACAATTTAATGAAATTTATGATTTGCTCGCTGTTCGTATTATCGTGGGAAGTATTAAGGACTGTTATGCGGTTTTAGGAATTATTCATACTTGTTGGAAACCAATGCCTGGTCGATTTAAAGATTATATTGCCATGCCAAAGCCCAACATGTATCAATCCTTGCATACAACGGTAATCGGACCAACGGGGGATCCGCTTGAGGTACAAATTAGGACAACTGAAATGCATCAGATTGCAGAATTCGGTATTGCCGCGCACTGGGCATACAAAGAGGGTAAATCAATGGATGACGCCTCGTCCTTTGAAGAAAAGCTTACATGGTTCCGTGAAATACTAGAGTGGCAGAATGATGCGACAAATGCAGAGGAGTTTATGGAATCATTAAAAATTGATCTTTTCTCTGATATGGTATTTGTTTTTACCCCTAAAGGAGATGTAATCGAGCTTCCTTCTGGATCAGTGCCAATCGATTTTGCCTATCGAATTCATTCGGAAATTGGGAATAAAACAATCGGTGCAAAAATTAATGGGAAAATGGTGACACTTGATTACCGTTTGAAAACGGGAGATATAATCGAGATTTTAACATCTAAGCATTCATATGGCCCTAGTCAGGATTGGCTAAAGCTAGCACAAACCTCTCAGGCCAAAAATAAGATTCGTCAGTTCTTTAAAAAGCAAAGACGTGACGAGAACTTAGAAAAAGGCAAAGAGATGGTTGAGAAGGAGATTAAAAATCTTGAATTTGATCTTAAAGAAGTGTTAACCCCAGAAAATTTAAAAAGAGTTGCAGATAAGTTTAATTTTTCAAATGAAGAGGATATGTATGCTGCTGTTGGCTACAACGGAATTACAGCAGCACAAATTGCCAATCGCTTAACGGATAAGTGGCGTAAAAAGAGAGATCAAGAGCAAGACAAGCATGTGAATGAAAGTGTTACAGAGTTAAAGCAATTTAGTAACAGCAAGAAGCGTGACTCAGGCGTTCAAGTTCAAGGAATTGATAACCTACTTATTCGACTATCAAAATGCTGTAACCCTGTTCCAGGTGATGATATTGTTGGGTTTATTACAAAAGGTCGGGGAGTTTCTGTACATCGTTCAGATTGTCCAAATGTTCATACTTCTGATGCCCAGCAACGATTAATTTCAGTAGAATGGGAAAGTAGTGTTAATGATAGAAGAGAATACAATGTTGAAATTGAAATCAGTGGGTATGATCGTCGTGGTTTGTTAAATGAGGTTTTACAGGCCGTGAATGAAGCGAGAACGAATATAACAGCTGTATCTGGCAAATCAGATCGAAATAAAATGGCAACGATTAATATGGCGATTTCAATCCAAAATATTAGCCATTTACAAAAAGTAGTCGAGAGAATTAAACAAATTCCAGATATTTATTCTGTTCGCCGTGTAATGAGCTAGTGTAAAGGAGTTAAAGGTATGAAGGTTGTTGTACAGCGTGCACAAAACGCGAGTGTGACGGTCAACGAAGAAATAGTTGGAAAAATTGACACCGGTTTTATGTTGTTAGTAGGTATTACGCATGTTGATACACTTGAGGATGTTAAATACCTAGCCGATAAAATTGTAAATTTACGTATTTTTGAAGATGACCAAGGGAAGATGAACTTATCCTTATTAGATGTAAAGGGTTCGGTTCTTTCAATCTCACAGTTTACATTATACGGAGATTGTCGCAAAGGAAGACGACCAAATTTTATGGAAGCTGCTAAGCCAGAATATGCAAATGAGCTTTATAAGGAATTTAATAATGAACTTCGCCGAAGAGGAATTCATGTAGAAACAGGGATTTTCGGTGCTATGATGGATGTCCAATTTACCAACGTTGGACCCGTTACCTTAATTGTTGAAAGTAAATAATTCAATGCAAAAAAGCTAGGACCGTGTAGTCCTAGCTTTTTATCTTGACTTAAAGTATTGTGCCAACCCATAAAAAATCCCATTAGAAACATTCTCTTGAAAACTACTAGAGTTCAATGCTAATTCTTCTGTCGGATTACTTAAATACCCTAGTTCTAGCAATGCACTAGGCTGGCGATTCGAGCGCAGTACTTGAAAATTTCCACTACGATGTCCGCGATCTTTGAAACCCGTATATTTAATTAATTCTGTTTGAAGTGACGAGGCAACAGGCAAGTCAATATTCTTATAATAGTATGATGTGATTCCTCGAACACTACTATCATTAATGCTATCATAATGGACGCTGATAAAAGCATCTGCATTACGATAATGAGAAATACTTACACGAGAAGCTAAGCTTACGTATGTATCACTACTTCTCGTCATAATCACATTTGCTCCTGCTGCATGTAATTTGTCATATACTAATTTAGACGTTCGTAATGTTAAATCCTTTTCAAGGGTGCCTCTCGATCCAACCGCTCCGCTATCCCTACCACCATGACCAGGATCAATGATGACTGTTTTATTCTTTAAGTATTGATTGACACCAGGTTTTACAACAGTAGGTGTGTCTCCAGAAACTTGCACAATCCATCCTGCAATAAATCCAGTCTTATTTCCTGGCAGTTGTATCTTAAACCAGTCACCTTCAGTTGCGATAATCTTAAATGTATCTCCTTCATTCGCCCTTGTAACAACACTAGTAGTAGTTGCTGCTCCAGATCTAATATTTGTTCCGTTATGCAGTATTTTTACTGTTTTGTCTGAAATGGGTGCAGATGATGGTGGTTGATTCGTCGTTCTCTCAATATACCAACTTGCAACCCATCCTTTTTTATTGTTAGAGAATGTAATTTCAAACCATTGATTTGATTCTGAAATAATCGTAACTGTTTCTCCTTGTTTTAAGCTTGCAATGACACTTCCGCTTAGTGAATGGCGATCACGGACATTTAAAGATGAGGCGGTAACAATTCCTGTACTTGCTGTAGGACTTGGTACTGGTGTTGGGTTTGTTCCACCATCCTCCTGTTTTGAGATATTTATGTAGTCAAGCGTTACCCAAGCTTTTGAGTTTTTATATTGGATTTCTAACCAGTTTTCTCTTTGATTTGTAATTGTTACAGTGTCACCAATACTAAGTTTTCCAACAATGTTAGCTTGGAGACTTGGTTGGCTTCGAATATTTAGATTATTTACAGTTACCTTTCCAGTCTTAGCCGTCCCTGTATTTGAGTTTGATGGGGGCTGTGTTGCAGTTGATTTAGCTGTTACATATTGAGAAGAAACCCATCCTTGCGTGTTTTTATACTGTATTTTTGTCCAGTTTTCATTTTTCTCAATAAAGGTTGCTTCCTGACCTTTATTCATATAACCAGATACTTGGAAGCTCGGCCCTGGTCCAGTTCGAATACGTAAACTATCTACCGTTGAAACAATTAACGAGGTTGTGGATGGTGATGCTGTACCACTCTCTTTAATTAACCAAGCAGCAACCCAACCAGATTTAGAGTTAGATAACTTAATTCGTACCCAATCACTTTTCTTTTCAATGATTGAATATTTTTCACCTAATTTTACCTGCTGTATGACGTTGAAAGATAGGCCAGGGCCTTCTCGTACATTTATAACAGCTGTATTAATAGTCGCAGTTGTACCTTCTGATTCAACTACTGAAGCTAGTGAATAGAAAGGAGTAACGAGTAGTAGGAAACAGATTAAAATCTTGATGGTATGACGTAACACTGATAAATCCTCCTTAATATTTGCAAACACATATATCTTGTCTTAAATTCGTGAAAAAAGAAAAAAATCCTTGTTATCCTGAAAATATTTTTATTAAACGGGCAAGATACCTATTATAGTTTAAATATGAAGGAGCGAGCAGGCAATATGAGATTTAGTGAAAAGGGAGAACATTCATATCAAGCAAGTAATGGTTTATTCGGAGTGGATCTACACAGATTTGTACAAAAAGAACCGGAATCAACCTTTGTAGAACTAGCTTCAGAGTTTGGAATATCGGTTAAAGACGTTAGAAAATTAAAGAAACAGCTGGATCGTTCATAAAAAATTCTCCAATACCCTTGACAAGATAAGAGTTCATACGTATGATAATATAAAATTCTATCCATGAAAAGTTAAATATTGAAATATGAACCAATGATGAGGAATAGTAATTAGGATGACACATGAAAAGAGAAGAAATGTCGTAGGCTGAAAGCATTTCTACATGATGACCTAATGAAAGAACACCTCGTAGGTTTCACTCTGAAAAAGATATTTCTCTAGTAGGAGCTGGACGTATCAGGCGTTAACTGATTGAGTGGAGATTTATTCTATTGTAGAGTAGTCTCAACTAGGGTGGCACCACGGGATTCAAACTCTCGTCCCTACATGTACATGTAGGGATGGGAGTTTTTTATTTTTTGGCTATGTTAAAGAGAAAGCGAGTGCCCTGTAGCGAAAATCAACAACTAAGTTTAACAGAGCCTATTTTTAAAAAGAGTAAAGGCAATATAGGTCATTTAGGAGGATAAATTAATGTCGATTAATATACCGCGGGGAACACAGGATATTCTTCCTGGCGAAGTAGAAAAGTGGCAATATATTGAAAATATTGCGCGAGATGTGTGTAGACGGTTTAACTATAAAGAAATACGGACCCCGATCTTTGAACATACAGAACTCTTTTTACGAAGTGTTGGGGAAACAACGGATATCGTTCAAAAAGAGATGTACACATTTAAAGACCGAGGAGACCGAGATTTAACACTACGTCCAGAAGGGACTGCAGCTGTTGTTCGCTCATTTGTAGAACAAAAATTATATGGTTTGCCAACCCAACCTACAAAACTATATTATATTGGTCCGATGTTTCGTTATGAACGACCACAAGCAGGCAGATATCGTCAATTTGTCCAGTTTGGTGTTGAAGCGCTTGGTAGTAACGATCCTGCGATTGATGCTGAAGTTATTGCACTAGCGATGGAAGTATATCAATCACTTGGCTTAAAAAGATTAAAGTTAATTATTAATAGCCTTGGAGATAAGGACAGTAGAACATCACACCGTGAAGCGCTCATTAAACACTTCTCACCAAGGATTGACGAATTCTGCTCTGACTGCAAATCTCGTTTAGATAAAAATCCGATGAGAATCTTGGATTGTAAGAAAGATAGAGACCACGAGTTAATGAAGACAGCACCATCAATCATCGATTATCTCAATGATGAATCTCGTGCTTATTTCGAAACGGTTCAGCATTATTTAAGAGAGTTCAACATCCCGTTTGAATTAGATGCTGGATTAGTTCGAGGACTTGATTATTATAATCACACAGCATTTGAAATTATGAGTGATGCGGAAGGCTTTGGTGCCATAACAACCTTATGTGGTGGGGGGCGTTATAACGGGTTAGTGGAGGATATTGGTGGTCCGGATACACCAGGTATTGGATTTGCATTAAGTATCGAACGTCTTTTAGCAGCATTGGCTGCTGAAAAGGTTGAACTGCCAATCGAAGATTCAATTGATTGCTATGTCGTAGCAATGGGTGAAAAGCCTTTAGCCCAATCCGTTTCCCTTGTCCAACAACTAAGAAAAAATGGTCTTAGTGCAGAAAGGGATTATCAAAATAAAAAAATAAAGGCCCAATTTAAGGCAGCTGACCGCCTCAAAGCAAAATTTGTTGGTGTGTTAGGTGAGGATGAATTGGAAAGAGAGATAATCAATGTGAAAAACATGGCAACTGGTGAGCAAGAAGAAGTAAAGATTGAACAATTTGTTTCGTATGTTATTGAAAATAATTATAGAGGTGTATAGAGAATGTATGGTCGAACGTATTATTGTGGAGAAATTACTGAACAAGCAATTGGGGAAAAGGTAAACTTAAAAGGTTGGGTACAAAAACGACGCGATTTAGGGGGATTAATTTTTATCGACCTTCGTGACCGTAGTGGGGTTGTACAAATTGTCTTTAATCCTGAGGTTTCTAGCGAAGCTCTAACAATCGCAGAAGGAATTCGTAATGAGTATGTCTTAGATGTTCAAGGAACTGTAATTGCTCGTGAGGAAGGAACATATAATCCAAATATTGAGACAGGGAAGATTGAAATTAAAGTAGAAAAGGTTACTGTGTTGAATGCAGCAAAAACACCACCTTTTAGCATCGATAATAAAACTGAGGTTTCTGAAGATGTTCGCTTAAAATATCGTTATCTAGACCTTAGACGTCCGGTTATGTATGAAACATTTAAGATGCGTCATGATGTAACAAAGACGATACGAAATTATTTAGATGATGCAGGGTTCCTAGATGTTGAAACACCGATTTTAACCAAGAGTACACCTGAGGGTGCTAGAGATTACTTAGTACCAAGCCGTGTTCATCCTGGAGAATTTTATGCACTACCACAATCTCCACAAATATTTAAACAATTATTAATGGTTGGTGGATTTGAACGCTATTATCAAATTGCTAGATGCTTTAGAGATGAGGATTTACGTGCAGATCGTCAGCCTGAATTTACTCAAATCGATATTGAAACCTCCTTTATGAGCCAGGAAGATATTATCGGGATGATGGAAGAGATGATGGCGAAAGTCATGAAAGATGTAAAAGGGTTTGAAGTTGAAACGCCTTTCCCAAGAATGACGTATGACGATGCCATGAGTCGTTATGGTTCGGACAAACCAGATACACGCTTTGAAATGGAGCTTGTAGATGTGTCTGAAATGGTGAAGGGCTGTGGTTTTAAAGTATTTAGTAGTGCGGTTGAGACAGGTGGTCAAGTCAAAGCTATTAATGTGAAAGCAGCAGCTGAAAAGTATTCAAGAAAAGATATTGATGCATTAACAGAGTTTGTGAATGTGTATGGTGCAAAGGGCTTGGCATGGTTAAAGGTTGAGGAAGCTGAGTTGAAAGGACCTATTTCAAAATTCTTCAATAAAGAAGAGCAACAAGCCTTTAGGACATTATTAAATGCTGAAAATGGCGATTTACTCTTGTTTGTAGCAGATAAAGCTTCCGTTGTTGCGGATTCATTAGGGGCGCTTCGTTTAAAGCTTGCGAAAGAACTTAAATTAATAGATGAAACAAATTTCAATTTCCTTTGGGTGACTGATTGGCCATTACTTGAGTACGATGAAGAAGCAGGTCGTTACTTTGCCGCTCATCATCCATTTACAATGCCAGTACGAGAGGATCTATCATTATTAGAAACAAACCCTGGTAGTGTTCGTGCTCAAGCATATGACCTTGTTTTAAATGGTTATGAGCTTGGTGGTGGTTCTTTACGTATTTTCGAGCGAGAAATCCAAGAAAAAATGTTTAAGGTTCTAGGATTTAGTGATGAAGAGGCTAGAGAGCAATTTGGATTCCTTATGGAAGCTTTTGAATATGGTACACCTCCACATGGTGGAATTGCATTAGGCTTAGACCGCTTAGTCATGCTATTAGCGGGCCGCACAAACTTACGTGATACAATTGCATTTCCGAAGACAGCAAGTGCTAGTGATTTGCTAACAGATGCTCCAGGAGAGGTAAGCAAGGCACAACTCCAAGATCTACATTTGTCATTAAATGTTGAAAAATAGCTAAAACTTACAGCCCAAGTGACCTTGAAAACATGAGGGTAGTGTGTTATTATTTTGACATAAGTTAAGAGTCCTGATGTGTTCGTCGTATAACCTATTGTTTTGACCGAACAATAAGTTATACGGGAGCCCGGAGTTTTCATACTGCGTACCTGCCTCATCCTTTCTTGGAGGACTTACAATGTTGAAATAGGGCACCCACCTGCTCTGGAGCGGGTTCAAAACGAAGGCATCGACGACACGATTGGGACTTCTAGTTTTTTGTTATATTAGGATAATATCCCTGTGCGAAACCATGGTTTTTCACAGGGTTTTTGTATTGAAAAAAACTAATTTATCTACATAACAACTTATGCTTTTTCTAAAAAGTATGATATAGTCATAATCGGGAAAAATACAGCCAATGGATATGGTGCCTGGCACCACAAGTGGGAACGATTTTGTCCCACTCGCGGTGCCAGGCACCTGTGGTAGGACATTTTTTGGCCCGGTAGGTAGAATTATTGTGTAATGGAGTGAATAGGATGTTACACCAGTTTTCAAGAAATGAACTAGCGATAGGAAAACAAGGGTTAGAAACATTAAAAAATAGTACGGTTGCCGTTTTAGGAATAGGTGGAGTTGGTTCTTTTTCAGCTGAATCATTAGCTCGATCAGGTGTTGGGAGGCTCGTCCTTGTTGATAAGGATGATGTTGATATTACAAATGTTAATCGACAGGTGATTGCCTTGTTATCGACAGTAGGACAACCGAAAGTCGAAATTATGAAAAACCGGATTGCGGATATAAATCCTGAGTGTGAGGTTATTGCACTTAAGATGTTCTATACAGAAGAGACCTATGAGGAATTCTTTAACTATGGTCTTGATTTTGTGGTAGATGCTTCGGATACGATTTCATATAAAATCCATTTAATGAAAGAATGTTTAAAGAGGAAGATTCCAATCATCTCTAGTATGGGTGCGGCTAACAAAATGGATCCAACAAGATTTCAAATTGCAGACATATCTAAAACCCATACAGATCCTATCGCAAAGGTGATTCGTACAAGACTTCGTAAAGAAGGAATACGTAAAGGGATAAATGTAGTGTTTTCAGATGAAAGCCCAATTGTGATTCGTGAAGATATTCGGAAGGAAATTGCAAATGATCAAGCGAAGATTCGTAAAGCAAAAATGCCACCTTCCTCAAATGCATTTGTTCCATCAGTAGCTGGCCTTATCATGACAAGTCATGTTATTAAGGAATTATTGAAGGATGTAAAAGTTTTGAGAGTAAGTGATGAAAAGTAACAAAAAACGCGGAAAAATCCGCGTTTTTTTGTTACTTGGCAACTTGCTCGAGGTTTCCGTTCTTATCCATTCTAAACGTTGGTGTTTGGCGTTCATCGGTTTCTTCAAACATGACCATTCGGCGAGCGCGATCCATGATTTGAACAAGTGCTTGATAGTCTTCCTGAATAATAGCCTGTTCTTTCGTTAATTTTTCAATTCTTTTTTCTAACTGTTTATTTTTGGACAATAGCTCCTCGTTCTCTCTTTTTAAAGTATCATTTTCCATTTTTAGAACATAGGAACGACGATCGTTGTTATTCATATTCGATAGAAAAGAAATACAATCTTCCAGCGTAATAGATTTTTCTACATGGTTGCTTTCACTAGAAGTTGGAGTCTGAGGTTGTAATTCGATAGAAAATTCTTCAAAGCTTTGAACCTCACTTTGTTCATGTTGCGTTTCGATGATCGGAGTACTTTGAACAGGTGTTGGTATTGAAGGAGCACTCTCCTTATTCACTCGATCTAACGCTCTTTTTCGTTCTTTTCGTTGTCTTTTAGCAATGGAAATTGCTTGGTCATAATTTCTTCGAACCTCAGCATTCCAGCGGAACCCACAAGCTGCTGATGTACGGTTTAATCGATCTCCAACCTCCTCGAATGCTGCAAGCTGTGTCCCGCCCTCTCTGATATATCTCAAAACAGTTTCAGCTAATAACAAATCATCCTCATGTGACCATGCATCTTGTCTTACTTTCATTCTAACAACTCCCTAATCATTTTATCGAATCTAGTTATGTATCTATCATGACCAGGAAGGAAAAAAATTATACATTTTAGTAGTTTCTAAACGGAAAATGATAGCTTTTTAATCTAATCTCTTAGAAAAAAAACTGACTCTATCGCATTTTAATATGAATAGAATCAGTCTAATAAAAACTACTTATTTAATTTATCCAGTTTTTCATATACTTGTGCTAGTGCTTGTTCAAATTTACCTGTTAGTTTAGGATGATAATATTTTTTATGCTTAATTCGATTAGGTAAATATTGTTGTTTTACCCAAGCATTATCAAAATCATGAGGATATAAATAATCGATCCCTCTCCCTAATGCTTTTGCGCCTTTATAATGAGCATCCTTTAGGTGGTCTGGCACTTCACCAGTTGCACCATTTTGGATATCAGATAGAGCGGCATCTAATGCCTTGTAAGCTGAATTTGATTTAGGAGAAAGGCATAATTCTACGACAACATTAGCCAGTGGTATTCTTGCTTCTGGAAAGCCCACACGCTCTGCAGCAATAATCGCATCCAACGCTCGACCACCAGCTTGAGGATTGGCTAGACCGATATCCTCGTAGGCAATAATTAATAATCTTCTACTTATGCTTACTAAATCACCAGCTTCAATTAATCTAGCTAAGTAGTGAAGGGCTGCGTTTACATCACTGCCGCGAATTGATTTCTGAAAAGCAGATAGAACATCATAATGTGCGTCCCCATTTTTGTCATGAACAATGTTTTTTTTCTGAATGCACTCTTCGACTGTCTGTACATCAATGATGATGCTGCCATCCTCGTCAGGATCTGTTGATAAAACGGCTAACTCGAGCGCACTTAGAGCGGAGCGAACATCTCCACCACAAGAGTGAGAAATATGTGTTAATGCATCTTCATGAACAGTAAGCTTTCTTTCTCCATAGCCGTTCTCGGTATCAAAAATAGCACGTTTTAGTGTTAAGATGATTTCTTCTGGAGTCAGAGGTTTCAGTTCGAAAATTTGACATCGACTTCGAATCGCTGGATTGATCGCATGGTACGGATTGCTTGTCGTTGCTCCAATCAATGTAACTAAGCCGCTTTCTAAATGAGGAAGTAAGAAATCTTGTTTTGCTTTATCAAGACGATGAACCTCATCCAGTATAAGGATAATTTTCCCAGACATTTTTGCTTCCTCAACCACAATCTCCATGTCTTTTTTATTATTAACAACAGCATTTAATGTACGAAAAGAAGTGTTCGTGCTTCCAGCGATTGCTGTTGCGATTGATGTTTTTCCAATCCCAGGTGGGCCATATAAAATCATGGAAGTTAGATGTCTAGCCTTAACCATTCGATTTAAAATTTTTCCTTCTCCCACAAGATGCTGTTGTCCAATAATATCGCTAATCTGTTTTGGTCGCATACGAAACGCTAAAGGTTTTTGATTCATTGGTTATACTCCTATTAAAATAATCCGCAACTTTATAAATTTTACTTTAACATAGATAAACGGAATGTTAAAATTTATAAGTTTGTGAATTTATGCTATAATGTCAAATGCTTACTATTAAAACCGGAATACTATAACATAGACTACAAAGAGAATATGCGATTGGTATATCACTAGGGAGAGTGTAGAGGATGAAAGAGCATCAAAGTGTAAACCAAATCGTATTTAAGTGGGGTTTCTATTTTATTGGTTTACTTATTATGTCACTAGGGATTGTACTAACAATCAAAGCGAATCTAGGTGCATCTCCATGGGATGTATTGCACATAGGCTTATATAAGCAGTTAGGTTTAACGATTGGTACATGGTCAATTATTGTTGGATTTTTCATACTTGGTGTATCTACGATTATGACAAGAAAATGGCCACAAAAAGGCGCTTTTGTTAACATGCTGACTGTTGGGATTTTTATAGATATGTACATGGCATTGCCATTTCTAAATACTCCTGAATCTATGACTGGGAAAATTCTGATGTTAATTATCGGAATAATTGTGAATGGTTATGGCATGGGGATCTACATATCCGCACGTTTAGGAGCAGGACCGAGGGATAGTTTAATGATTGCACTTACAGAAAGTACGGGGTGGAAGGTCCAGTATATCCGTTCAAGTATGGAAGTGATCGTTCTAGCTTTAGGCTGGTCATTAGGCGGCCCGGTTTTTGTAGGAACCATTATTTATAGTATACTTATAGGAAATGTGGTTGGTATTGCTTTACCTCAATGTACACGACTTTCAGACCATATTTATCGTAAACTAGGCAAGAATAAACAGAAACAACTACATGTTAATCATATTAGTCAATAAGGTGAAGGGGTGGAGGAAAATGAAAATTTCGACCAAGGGGAGATATGGTCTAACCATTATGATTGAGCTAGCGAAAAAGCATGGGGAAGGACCAACATCCTTAAAATCTATCGCACAAACTCATGATCTTTCAGAACATTACTTAGAACAACTAATAGCACCATTAAGAAATGCCCGTTTAGTTAAAAGCATACGAGGTGCCTATGGGGGATATATTTTAGCCGACGAGCCTACAAATATTACGGCTGGAGATATTATTCGAGTTCTTGAAGGACCAATTAGTCCAGTGGAAGTATTAGAGGATGAAGAGCCAGCGAAAAGAGAATTGTGGATTCGAATCCGAGACGCAGTGAAAGATGTACTTGATAATACAACACTTGAAGATTTAGCTAGTTATACAGGTGGAGACCAAGAATCTTACATGTTCTATATTTAAGCTGAAAATGAGTCAAGAATTTTTCAAACTTTTAAAAAGGAGGGTGCGATATGGAGAGAATATACATGGATCATGCGGCAACATCCCCTATGCATCCTGAAGTGATTGAAAAAATGATTCCATATATGTCAGAAGTATTTGGCAATCCTTCTAGTATCCATTATTTTGGTCGGGAAAGCAGGCATGCCTTAGATCGCGCTCGTAAAACAATAGCAAATAGTATTCACGCAAAGGAAAATGAGATTATTTTCACTAGTGGTGGAACAGAAGCTGATAATACAGCGTTAATTGGTGCAGCGATAGCAAATCGAACAATAGGCAATCATATTATTACAACCTCGATTGAACATCATGCTATACTTCATACGTGCAAATATCTAGAAAAACAAGGCTTTGTAATTACGTATTTGCCGGTAAATGAAAAGGGGCAGATCACAGCTCAGCAAGTGAAAGAAGCCTTGACAGACAATACGATTCTAGTCAGCATTATGTATGGAAATAATGAAGTAGGTACACTTCAACCTATAGGTGAAATCGGTGCCGTACTAAAGGATCATCATGCCATCTTTCATACCGATGCGGTTCAAGCATTCGGTAGTATAGAAATTAATGTCAATTCATTAGGAATAAATTTAATGTCTGTTTCAGCTCATAAAATTAACGGACCAAAGGGGACAGGCTTTCTTTACGCTAGGCAGGGGGTAAAGCTAGCTCCACATCTTCATGGTGGTGAACAGGAGCGTAAGCGAAGAGCTGGAACTGAAAATGTTGCTGGGGTCATCGGGCTAAGTCATGCTGTTACAATAGCACATTCAACCTTGGAGGAAAGACGTAAGAAGTATGAGAATTTCCGAACAAATTTTATTTCAATCCTTCAAGAACATGAAATTGAATATGAAGTGAACGGAGATCCCCTCAATACCCTACCTCATATCTTGAATATTAGCTTCCCTGGAACGAATGTAGAATCCATGCTCGTCAATTTAGATCTAGCTGGAATCTCTGTATCTAGTGGTTCAGCATGTACAGCCGGATCAATTGAGCCATCACATGTCCTTGTTGCGATGTTCGGTCAGGAATCAGAGAAAGTTAAATCCTCGATTCGTTTTAGTTTTGGTTTAGGAAATACTGAAGAACAGGTTGAGAGAGCGGCACTTGAAACAGCGAATATCGTAAAAAGAATAACTAAGTAGATGAACAAAGTAAGGAGGTGTCGAGCCTTGAATCAGAAAGCACCAAAGGATACACGCGTCGTAGTCGGGATGTCAGGAGGAGTTGACTCTTCTGTTGCAGCACTTTTATTAAAAGAGCAAGGCTATGATGTCATTGGTATATTTATGAAAAACTGGGATGACACAGATGAAAACGGAGTATGTACAGCAACTGAGGATTATGAAGATGTTATTCGAGTTTGTAATCAGATCGGTATTCCTTATTACGCTGTCAACTTTGAAAAACAATATTGGGATAAGGTATTTACGTACTTTTTAGATGAATATAAAGCTGGAAGAACACCTAATCCAGATGTTATGTGTAATAAAGAGATTAAATTTAAAGCCTTTTTAGAGCACGCGATGACGCTTGGGGCGGATTATTTAGCAACAGGACATTATGCAAGAGTAGAATATAGAAATGGCGAATATAAGATGCTTCGTGGAATCGATGAAAATAAAGATCAAACCTATTTTCTAAATCAATTAGGTCAAGAGCAGCTGTCAAAGGTGATGTTCCCAATTGGAAATATCGAAAAAGCAAAGGTACGTGAACTAGCGAAGGAAGCTGAATTAGCGACTGCGACGAAAAAAGATAGTACCGGTATTTGCTTTATTGGCGAACGCAATTTCAAGGAATTTCTAAGCAATTACTTGCCCGCACAGCCTGGAAATATGGAAACGTTAGATGGCGAGGTAAAGGGAAAGCATGACGGATTGATGTATTATACGATTGGCCAGCGTCATGGACTTGGAATTGGTGGTAGTGGTGATCCATGGTTTGTAGTAGGAAAAGATTTAGAAAAAAATATCTTGTATGTAGACCAAGGGTTTGATAACGATTTACTTTATTCAGATTCCATTACAGCAACGAATATTGCGTGGGTAACAGATCACCCACCAACAACTGAGTTAAAATGTACAGCAAAGTTTAGATATCGTCAGCCTGATAATGGGGTAACTGTTAAGGTGAAAGATGAAAACCGTATCGAGGTTATTTTCGATCAACCAATACGGGCCATTACACCTGGACAAGCGGTTGTCTTCTATCATGGCGACGAGTGCTTAGGCGGAGGAACCATAGATCAAGTATTTAAGGGAAATAAAGAACTCTGGTATGTATAAATCTTAAAGATAAGCAACTCTTTACATTGTGAAGGGGTTGCTTATTTATCTTTAATTTGGTTTCAATTATCAAATAAAGAAAACATGATATAATGAGAAAATAAATCAGAAGGCCAATCATAAATGGTAGGTGTAAAGAATGGATAAGAATAAATTAGGAATACAGTATATGCAAGAAGGAAAATATGCTGAAGCTGCCCGGGCTTTCTCAGAAGCAATTGAAGAAAATCCGCAGGAAGCACTATACTACGTCAATTTTGGAAATTTATTATCTGCAGTAGAAGAGCTAGATAAGGCAATTAGTTTTTATGAGAGAGCATTAGAAATTGATCCAAATATGGCGGCAGCCAATTATGGAGCAGGAAGCGTCTATTATAATCAGGGGAATTTTAACAAAGCAAAGAAAATGTTTGAAGAGTCGATAAAAAAAGGCCTGAATAATAGTGATACATATTTTATGCTAGGAATGACCTTGATGCAACTAGAGCAGGACAAGCTTGCATTACCTTATTTTCAACGAGCAGTTGAATTAAATGAAGAGGATGCCGAAGCAAGGTTCCAATTTGGCTTATGCTTAGCGGGTCAATCAATGATTGATGAAGCTATAAAGCAATTTGAACAAGTTATTGCACTAAATTCTTCACATGCAGATGCATTCTATAATTTAGGAGTTGCTTACGTA
>JBEQAC010000032.1:0-20993 GCA_041640535.1 Bacillaceae bacterium | reverse complement strand
AATTATCACCAGAAGATAACACTACCCCTCTCCCCCTTGCGTATAGATGCCTGTAATATAACTATACACGAAAATGAAGGTTTTGTGCTAAACATTGTTAGAAATTCTAACATAAAATTTAGTTTATCCAAAAAATATGTTAGTATTCCTAACACAAGTGTAGATAAATGATTTAATAAGCTATAAAATAAACATTAATTATATATCATTAATAGAAATAATTAACAGGGAGGTTCATTCAATGACAAAGGATAAAGCCATTTCATTGGCGAATGAAATTGTCCAATTAGACTTACTTAGAGACGAACTTTACGAGGAATTAATAGGCTTAATCGGAAATAAAGCTGCGGAAGTATTAAGAATTATTCAAAACTCATAATTTACAAGTTAACCTATTATATTATAAATGATTTCTTAGTTGTAATAAATAAAAGTGCTCATCTTTAGAAAGATCTACTTCCTTTTGAAGAAACATGTTATTTCTTAAGAGATGGGAGGATTAGACAATGACACATTATCTCCGTGATGCTGTAGAAAAAATGAAACAACACTACATTCGAAAATTATTAGAGTCAGGTCTATATTTAACACACGAAAAGTTTCTTTATGATTTAACACTTAGTGAGCTAAAAGAAGAATATAAAAAGCTTTCGTTACTAAAAACAAACACAAAATAGTAAAAAAGAGAGAACTTAACGGTTCTCTCTTACTTTATTATAATAAATTGTCTATTTAAGAACAATTTTAATTCCACAATCACATAGCTTTGAGTGTTTTAATTGTCGGATGGGTTTATGACAAATCTGACATACGATTTTTTGCATATTTTCCAGCTCCCTTTGTTCCTTTATATTTATTATTATACATACTTTTATATTAAAAACAATATTATTTTATAATAATTATAAATAATTGAACTAATCAAACCTATTAAATTAACAAAAATCCTTGGCTCCACACTGTATAGTGGCACCAAGGATTTTAATTTTTTTCCAATGGAAAACGAATTTCAAATTTAGTTCCTTTCCCTTTTTCACTTTCCACAGTAATTTTACCATCGTGAAGCTCCACTAGTTTTTTTACAATGGAAAGCCCTAAGCCTGATTCTCCATAAGGATTATTGGTTCTAGAAATATCAGCCTTGTAAAATCGATGCCAAATTGCTTCAATTTCATCAGGATTGATTCCAATTCCAGTGTCTACAATTTCAATCATCGTTTCCTTATAGCCCGCCTTGCCTCTTAACCAAATTGTCCCTGATTCTGTGAATTGTATACTATTTTTGGTAATATTGATTAAGATTTGCATTAAGCGGTCATAATCAGCAAAAATCATTACCTCATCTGAAACCTCAATAATCAATTGATTGTTTTTTTCCTCTGCTTGAAAAAGCAACTGTTCCTGAATAATTTCCAGTACTTCATTTAATTGAATGTATTCTTTTGAAAGTATAATTTGGTTGGATCTAATTTTTTCATAGTCTAGATTTTCATTTACAAGACGAAGCAATCTCTTCGTCTCTTGATTAATTAAGAAGATTGCCCGTTGTTTTTCATTTTCTGGTATAATCTCATCTCGAATCCCTTCAACCATTCCACTAATGGTGGTTAAAGGTGTTCTAAGCTCATGAGAAACATCAGCAAAAAACTGCCTTCGCCGGTTCTCAAGACTTTCAATTTCAACCATAGAGGCCTTTAATTTGTCTACCATTTCATTAAAATCATTCGCAAGTTCACCAATTTCATCAAAGTTCGAGGATGGAACATTTACGTTATAGTTTCCATTTGAAATAAGCGATGTTGCTTCCCGTAAACGTTGAATTCTTTTTACATGTATTTTTGAGAGAAGCCAACTAAGAAATAAGGCTACAGTAAGTGCTAATATAACTGTAGATGACAAGTATTTATTAATCTCACTAATCATTTCACGAGTACCACTGATTGGAGCGGTAAGTAAAATACCACCTAAAAACTGCCCATTACTAAAATACGGCAATGCAACAAGAGAAACTTCCTGTTCAAACCTTTTCATATCTCTTCTTACAACAACCTTTTCTCCTTTACTTAACTTACTCCACTCGTCAGTAGTTAGACGAATCATGGGTATTCCACCCTGAATCGGATATAAAACTCTACTCTCTTCATTAAATACAAGATAATGAATATTTCTTGCTCTTAGTACTTGACTATATTGGTTTGCTGTTCGACTCTGAAGAGAAGGCATTCTTTCTAGATCATTTAATATTTTTTCGCCATAAGCTGTTAACTCTTCAGCTTTATTCTCATAAACTAGCCGTTCCACGTAATGAGCAAATAACATGCTTAGGATGAGGAATGCCACCAATAAAATACTGATGTGACTAGCTAGCAATTGATACATATATCTAATTTTCATTACTTTCTACCGTTTCATCAAATTTATATCCTACACCCCACACCGTATGAAAAAAAGGCTGAGAATCTGTCCCTACTTTTTTACGCAATCGTTTTATATGAACATCAACCGTCCGCTCATCACCATAAAACTGGTATCCCCATACACGTTCTAGCAATTGTTCTCTTGAAAACACTTGACGAGGATGCTGTATAAAATAATATAGTAAGTCGAACTCTTTTGGAGTCAAATTTGTTATTGGTGTTTGATGAAGGAAAACTTCCCTTGTTTCTTTACTGATTTTAAAGCATTGTGTGACTATATAGCTTGTTTCACTTTCTTCGGAATTTTTTTGATATCTTCGTGACACTGCCTTTATTCTAGCCAGTAATGCCAAAGGACTAAATGGCTTTGTAACATAATCATCGGCTCCCATTTCTAATCCTAATACTTGATCTGATTCGCTATCTTTGGCTGTTAGCATGATGATTGGAACAGTGCTTTTTTCTTCTCTTATTTTTCTACAAATCGAAACACCATCCATCCCAGGTAGCATCCAATCAACAATCACAACGTCCCACTGTTGAGTTTTAAATTTGTTATATCCTTCTAGACCATCATGAACAAATTCTCCATGCATCCCTTCCTTGCTAAAAAACATTTCTAACATGGAACAAACACTTTCATTATCTTCTATTACTAGAATCTTCATATAAATCCTCCCGATTTTTTCACGAAAACATTAAACTTATTTCTCTACATCAAAGGTACTTCGAATCGTATTGAATCGCAACGGTTTTCTAAAGTCTTCTCTATTTATTACAAGTTAAGAAATACTTTGGTCATAGTTTGTTCATAGTTTTTCAACATGATGTTTTGTACTAAAAAATCCCTCTACATCCTTTTTTGGTAGAGGGGAAGTCTTACTTATTTTTTAATGAATGAAAGGCATTTTTAGCAAGATTTGAAATCGTCATATCATCCATCGGAGGATTATGTAAACCCGCTCTTACATCACGGTAATAACGTTGAAGAGGGTTTTTTCGTTGTAAGCTGGCTGCACCTACAATTCGCATTGCTTTATCTACTACCGCAATGGCAGTATTTGTTGCGACATATTTCACAGCTGCAAGCTCCGATGCAAGAAAAGCTTGCCCTGACTGATCCATCTCGTCCCATTTCCTCGCTACGGCATACATTAAATGACGAGCTTTCATTAGCTCAACCTCTATTTCACCGACTAATCGCTGTACGTTCGGAAGCTCTTTAATCGTTCCTTTAATACTATTTGGTGAATATTCATTCGCAAAGTTAAGTGCATAGTTTCTAGCTGCCATCGCAATACCTAGATAACAAGCTGGAATATGTAGTAACCAACCACTTGGTAAGGTTTTTCCACCAGGAGTAATGACATTTACGAGGTTATCCTCAGTAACTAAGACTTGGTCTAGAACAAGATCATGACTTCCTGTTCCTCTCATCGAAATCATATCCCACGTTTCTTCAATATAGACTCCAGATAAGTCACGATCAATCACAAATTCTCCAAGCTGATCAGAGCCTTCTATTGACGCAATGATAATGAAGTAATCAAGGACTGGCGCCATTGTTGTATATGTCTTTCTACCCGTGATACACCATTTATCATTAACCTTTTTTGCCAATGTTTCTGGTTTTCCTCCACGTGTAGGACTTCCCGTTTTTGGCTCTGTTACTGCTCGATTAATAAGAGCTCCATTTTGAACTTCCTTTGCGATCCAGGCAATTTTGTCAGTCGTCCAATCTTGTTTTTCCCAGATATCCATCATGATTCCAAGATGCCAACCGATTGATAATGCAGTTGATCCATCACCTTGGGCTAAACGTTCCTGCAATAACACAAGCTCATATAAGGATATATCTTCTCCGCCATATTTTGAAGGGACCGTTAGGGAGGTGTATCCCGCTTTTTTCAATGCCTCTATATTTTCAACAGGAAATGAAGCTTCCTCATCATAGGTAGAACTACGAGATTGAAATTCATCAGCAAGCTCAGCAACTTGATTAAACAGTTGTTCCTGTCTCTCTGTTCGTATAAACGACAGTGTCATATATAAGCCCCTCTCTTTTTAAACTTACGATACTTAGTTCATTTTCTCACAATTTTCCTCTTAAATCCATTTTTTAGCGCTGTTAAAAAGTAAATAAGCTTGGGGAATTTCCCAAGCTCGTTTTTAATTCCAATAGGTGTTTTTTATCCTTTTATACCCTGTAGCCATTCCAAATAGCATTCATCACACAAGACTTCGTCACGGTCTTGGTTTGTTTCAAACGAAACATAATGAACAAAATTTTCTTCCACATCATAATCACAATAAAAGCATTTTGAATTTGTACCCATATTAACACTCCTTTAAATGAACTTGTACAACTACTCATATCATTTCAAAATGCATGTATTCTTTTTCATGTAAATTTATCCTTTTTATCTTCCTTTAAATTACATAGAAGATAGATTTATGTAGATGATAATAATGATTACTAAATCTAAAGAGGTTAAATTATGGAAAGTTCACAAAACAGGCGCAGTTTAGCTTTTCTATCACAATTTACAACAACACAACTCCACCTAAAAAATCCTTTTGTCGTTGCTTTTTTTTCTTTTTCTTATCCGGGGTTTGGACAACTCATTAACCACCGATATGCAAAGGCATTTATTCTTATTGGATGGGAGATCTTTATTAATCAAAAAGCGAATATTAACATCGGGATCATGTACTCTCTCTTAGGTCAGTTTGATCAAGCAAAGGAAGTATTAAATGAGAAATGGCTAATGTTATATGTAGGAATGTATATGTTTTCAATTTGGGATACCTATCGTTCCACCGTAGAATTAAATAAACTATATATACTGGCTGATTGGGAGAATTCTACCATCAAACCATTTGTCATGACCTCCTGGAATATTAATTATTTAGATAAAAGAAATCCTTGGGTTGCTGTCGCATGGTCTGTATTAGTTCCAGGTCTCGGCCACCTATATATACATAATGTGATAACTGGTCTTTTTATCTTTGGTTATTCAATCGCCATTCTCTATCTATCGAATATTCCCGAAGCGATAAATTTTACGATGACGGGCGAATTTCAAAAAGCGACTGAAATCCTAAATATGCAATGGACTTTATATTTACCTTCTATCTATATTTTTATTATTTATGATGCATTTGTTTCTGCATTAGAGCAAAATAAGCTTTTCGAAAAAGAATTAGCTAAGTACTTTCAAACAAAATATAAAAACTCAAAGTTTAAATTTCCGGTTTAATCATACTTAGTTAAAAAAGAGGGATAGGATGTTAATCATTGCAACATTTGAAAATAGTATCTTTGTTGAATTAGCGATTACCGCTGTAGAGCAACAGAATATTTCGAAGGATCATATTTTTGTTATCCCTTTAAATAAACGGGTTCAATCAAGGAAAGTATTTGATTCCATACATAAAGCAGATGGTTTCAGTATGTTCGACCTTGCTGCAATTCTTGGAACATGCTTTATGCTTCTAGGAGCTATTTACGGCTATGTACTTGAATGGGGTCCAATAATCTGGGGGATCATTGGAGCTTTATCAGGAATTTTATTAGGTTTTCTAATAAAGTATTGGATGATTAAATCTCAAATAGGTGTTTCTCAAAAAATCACGTCTGAAGTCGTTGTTATGATTAGAGTTGAAGATGAGAAAACAGAAAAAATTATTGATTTACTCTGGGATCATAATGCTCTGGGGGTTTCTTCAACCTCGTAAAAGAGAATACGATTATTTTTCTCTACTACTTCGTGAATTTAGGTACTAGTCTTAACAAAATTATGTGTGAATGAGTATCGTATAGTAACGGAGATTCTACACTCCTATTAGAGAGAATCCTATGAGAGGAGGGAAAAACATGTTTCCACCACGACAACGTTTTGGTCCGCCATTTGGACCACCAAGACCACCCTATTTCCCACCACATCAACGACCTAACAGACCCCCTAACCAATTTGTAAATTACTTCAAAACACCTGACGGACACTGGGATTTCAACAAAATTTCGGGCTCAATTGGACAAATGAATCAAATAATAGGTCAGGTAAATCCATTGATTAAACAGTTTAGTGGTTTCTTAAAAAAATAAAAAGGATTGCTGTTTGGCAATCCTTTTTTTTAGAAAGTGTATTAGCACCAAGCTGCGCCTACAATAATAAGCAAAATAAACAGCACTACGATAAGCGCAAATCCTCTACCAGCACCATGACCGTAACCAGCTACAGGAGCTGCATAGCCATAACCTGCTCCATAGCCTGCACCAGCACCATAACCCATGCCTGCTCCATAACCATATCCAAAGCCCATATATTTCCCTCCTCGCTAATAGTCTTAATTATCAAGTCTCATAATTAATATCCGTAACCAACGTAAGAAGCACCAATAATAATTAGGAGAATAAACAATACTACAACTAAAGCAAATCCTCCGCCATAACCTGCAGTTGCACCCATATTTAACACCTCCATCTGTGTTTGTTATACTGTATGTCACAAAACTTCAATTCGATATGGGTAAAACCCCAGTTTCAGTATTTTTGGGCTTTTTACCTGACTAAAAATTTATTTTAAAAAAAGGTTTTTATCAACGATTTCTCGAATTCCTGTCATATACTTTAAAGAAATTATTTTTGAATGGAGGTGGCTAGATTGAAAAGGCTGATTCCCTTAGGATATCTCGGATCTATTATTTTGTTTTTAACAGGAATTATTTATTTTTTTGCCGCAAACTGGCCTTTATTTTCTAGATTTGAAAAATTAACCTTATCCGTTAGCGCGATGCTATTGTTTTATGTTGTTTCTGTATTATCGACAAGACTTCTCCCCCATCAACTCTTTTTAGGAAAGTGGTTTTTAGTTGCCGGAGCGATCTCATTTGGTATCAGTGTTGGATTAATTGGCCAAATCTATAATTCGCATGCTGACAGTTATATGCTTTTTGTTATTTGGTTTATTCCAACAATTATTTTCGCTTTTGTGACAAGATATTTACCTTTTTGGGTATTAAGCTATGTATTATTCCACCTTAGTTATTGGTTTTATATGAATCCTTCTTCTTATACTGTATATCGGACTGATTTTGAAGAGTGGCTGACCTTTTTTATCCTAGTTATCATTAACTTGTGTTTGTTTGGTTTAACCTTTACAAAGTATTTTTCATTTACAATTCTGCGATATTTTAGTTATCTTGCGGTTCATGGAATATTGATTGGAATAAGCTTTATTGAGTTATTTAAACCATATAGTGGATGGACAAATCTCCTTTATATTCTCTTTGCAGTCTGGTCATATTTTTATTTTGCTAAGAAAACCGATCGTGCCCTTACAATTATATTATTTATCATGGGAAGCCTATATATCTATGTAAAAGTAATTGAACTTCCGTTTTTATTTGATTTTGGCTTCTTAGGAATCCAACTTGCTGGTGTTTTAACATCACTCATCCTAATTTTCGGTGGAGTTTTATTAGCAAAGAAGATCACAAATCATTCTCACTCGAGTGGCTGGCACCTTGCCCTTAAGAAAACACTTATTGTCATCGTCACATTGATTGGTTCCATGATGTTCGTTAGCAGTTTCGGTGGCATTCTATTCATGATTACAAGTAGTGAGTATGCGACTGTATTTGTTAGTTTGTTATTTATTGGAAGCGGGCTCCTCTTTACAAAGCTAGATTCTACTGCTCGTCACACTTTACTGATGATCGGCTTCTTCTCTGGTTTAGCAGAGGCTATTTTTCTATCAACGATCATTACGGTTTTATTTTTAGCGGTTTCAATAATCGTCACTATTTTTATAAAGGATGGAATCATACGTCTAATTAGTTATACAACTGCTATCGGGTGTAGCTTAACTCTCGTTCTAGATGATCTAAATCTTCATGACTCTCTTGATCTTGTATTTATTTCTTTCCTTATCATAAATGCAATTTTGGCTTATTTTTTTAGATCATATAAGGATATAACTCGAATCGGAACCTTTTATTCAATTGGCTTTATGTTTGCCCTTACTTTTTTAGATAAAACCATTGCCCTTGATGTTGTGTATAGTTTAATCTTTTTTATTCTTACCACAGCCTTACTTGTTTTCTTTTCAAGGAAGAATGAAGTATTTTTATTTAAGTTAACGGTTTTCTTCTGGTTCGCATTTTTAGTTTCCAGTTATTATGACTTTGTTTGGTCTCTCATTCATAAGTCTGCTTCCCTTATTGTCATAGGATTCATCATTTTTGTCATTACTCGTATCATGGATCGGAAGCAATCTGTTCAGATTGATACGAAGGGTCCGAACCTAAAATGGGGCGTTATCCTCATGATTATCTTTCTCCAACTAGGCATTCTCAGTTTTCAAATTATCACAAGTGAGTCTACATTAAGAAATGGGAAAGAAATAACATTGAAACTAGCTCCCCTTGATCCTAGATCTCTCATTCAAGGTGATTTTGTTCGATTAAGGTATGAAGTAGGGGAATTAGAAAATGAAAAGATTCCTTATGGGGATAAAATCTATGTCATACTTGAAGCTGGCTCTGATGGAACATATACAAGGAAAGAAGTAATAACCGATAAAATAAATCCGAAGGAGTATCAACTTAAAGAAAATGAAGTGTTAATGGCCGGCAGGTATAATGGCTATGACACCATTAATTTTGGAATTGAAAGCTTCTTTGTAAAAGAAGGTACAGGATTAGAAGTAGAAAGAAATGCAACACATGCTAAGGTCATGGTTTCTCAAGTAGGAAATGCAATACTGGTAACAGTGGAATAATAATCTTTAGGGACAGTTTAAATTCTGTCCCTTTTGTTTATACTTTTTTGCTTTTTATTTTGGCTGTTTTCTAAAAGATTGGTGTTTTTAAAACGAATTATATCGGGCTCACTTGATTGGAACGGAAGGTGTGTGTCTCCTGCGGGATCTGCAGGAAGGATGAGACCCCGCAGGCACGAGGAGGCTGATTACCTGCCCCGCGGAAAGCACACACCTGGAGTGCAAATCAACATACCTAAGTTAAATAGCAACACAGTTTACGAAAACAGCCTTATTTTTTTACTTCCTTTCTCATAGACAAAAATTAAAAAAACAAGAAAAATAAGTCCTATCGCAAATCCACCAAATACATCTGTAGGATAATGGGCTTGAAGAACAATGCGACTGATTCCGATAAAGAAAATAAGGAACGACATACCTATTGCAACCAATTTCTTTAAATGTATTTGTTTCAAGTTCATAACCAATATGTAAGCAAGAAAACCGAAAAACATGATGCCAACCATAGCATGTCCACTCGGAAAACTAAAGCCTTCAGCATAGATCGACGCATCCATGAGTGGTCTTTCTCTTGCTACCATATTTTTCATCCACTTATTTAGTTGATCCCCCCCAGCAGCTGATAGAATAAGGAGTCCAATTCCTAAATAATCACGATACTTCCACCAGATAAACAAAATAGAAACGAGTAAAATTGCGATAATTCCCCACTTTGATCCAATATCAGTAAAAACAGTAAAAAAGAAAATCGGCACTTCCCCAGAGATCGTAGTTAATGCTCCTCCTATCCATTTGTCAATTAGGATTTCTTTTCCGCTACTTAACTGTGCAAGGAAAGTGATAGTGTAAATCAAGACAAATGTGGTCCATATTCCTAATGCAATGTAATTCTTTTTCAAAGACCCATTTTCTACTTTTTTTATCTCCACGCTTATAAATCCCCCTTTTTTCCTCATAAAAAATTTATCATTAATGTTACTTTATCATGCTATAATTAAAAATTATAGAAATAGTTCGAAAAGTGAAAGAGGGATTATCATGTTATTTAATTTATACGAGTTACTTGAACAGCAATATGATGAAATGGTTAATATTAGACGTTATCTACATCAGCATCCTGAACTTTCTTTTCAGGAATTTCAAACCGCAGCCTATATCGCAAATTTTTACAAAGAGCTTGGTATTGAGGTAAGAACCAATGTAGGAGGAAATGGTGTAGTTGCAAAAATCCACGGAAGAAAACCTGGTCCTACTGTCGCTTTACGAGCAGATTTTGACGCTTTACCAATCCAAGATGAAAAAGATGTAGAGTATAAATCAACCGTGCCCGGGGTCATGCATGCATGCGGTCATGATGGTCATACTGCAGCATTGCTTGTTTTAGCGAAGGCGCTTAACGAAATGCAAAATGAAATTGAAGGAACTGTTGTATTCATCCACCAACATGCCGAAGAATTTGGTCCTGGTGGTGCAATTACGATGATTAAAGATGGTTGCCTAGACGGTGTGGATGTTATTTTTGGTACTCATTTATGGGCTTCCGTTCCTGTAGGGACTATCCAGTATAGAGTTGGTCCAATCATGGCTGCAGCAGATCGATTTGATATAACGATTCAAGGCTCAGGTGGTCATGGGGCACAGCCGCACAAGACAAAGGATGCAATTGTTACAGCATCACAACTCGTCGTAAATTTACAACAAATTGTAAGTCGCAAAGTAAACCCTATTAAATCAGCGGTCCTTTCAGTTGGATCATTTGTATCTCAAAATGCGTTCAACGTCATTGCCGATTCTGCTCAACTTGGTGGTACTGTAAGATCTTTTGATGAGGAGATCCGATCACAGGTGGAGCAAGACATGGAGAGAATTATAAAAGGTACTTGTATAACTGCGGATTCTGATTACTCCTTTACCTTTACAAGAGGCTACCCAGCTGTTGTAAATCATAAGGAAGAAACTGAATTTCTCACAGACGTAGCTAGTAAGATACCAGATGTAAAAGTGGTAGAGGAAACTGACCCAGAAATGGGCGGAGAAGATTTCGCCTATTATTTACAGCATGTCAAAGGAACCTTTTTCTTCACAGGTGCAAAACCAGAAGGTGTAGAAATTCCTTATCCTCACCATCACCCTAAATTTGATTTCAATGAAAAAGCAATGCTTGTTGCTGCAAAAACATTAGGTTCTGCTACTTTAACATATTTACATGAAAAGAAAGTTCAAGAAAGAGCTGAAATAAAGTAACGAAAAAATGACCCTAAAGTGGGTCATTTTTTTCTTGAAAGTACCGTAATCGATAACAATTCATAGCAGTTTCACCTAGATGATCAAGCAAATTATAATTCGCATATGCGCCAACAATGGCTCCAAAACCCGGTACTAACTGTAACATTTTAACGAGATCAATATAGTCCCGATATTCCTGCTGAAATACATACCAGTCTACTTCTTTTAGTTCCCCTTTCACCTGTTGCCAATTTTCGATCGTGGCAAGAGTCTCTTTTCTGTGCTTTTCACTCGAAAAAGCTAATTGAAAAATATATAAGATAAAGATTCTTTCCTCATACTGTTTTGTATCATATCCATATGTAGCTGCTGCTTCAAACAAGAATTTCATCTTTATTGATAACAGAAGTGGAAAGTCAGCCATTCCTAAAAACAAGCCACCTGCTCCTGTTCCTGCACCCTCAACTGCAGCAGTCCGTTTAAATGTATTTACGATCTTAAAAACAACGAGATCCTTTTCCTCAAGGGTGACAGCTGATGTATCTTTCACCTTCGTCGTATAAACGGATCCAACAAGAGTTGCTTGCACCATTTTTTTTATACTTTCGGTCATAATTTGATGGGCTTTAATTGGGATCTTTTCGTTTATCTTTCCTTGTATTTTCTTTAGATTTCGGTTAAGTAATGAGGATTTAGTTGTTAATTTTCTTTTCCAATGGTATAGATCTTCTTGTATTTTTTCTTCATAGTTCATTGAATTCCTATTCTTCTCCTTGTATTCACTATAATATTTTAGATAATCTTGCTCTCACATAATGATATACAAATACATAATTAAAAATTACCCCTAAAATGAACAATGAAACGGCTAACAACCAATCTCCTCTTCCAATAAGAAATAGAACAAAAAAGAATGTTTGTACAATTAGAATCGCATTAATTAGGGATAAAAAGGATGCTTGTCGTTGCATAAATCGAACAGGGTAGAGATTCAGCCATATTTTCATATGATGATGTCTCCAAAGAGTCATTAATTGATATCCCGTTAAATAGAGAAACAACACCCCTAACACAAGTTTTCCATTATTCATTGGGACAAAATATAAAGCAGCTCCACCGATAAGAGTTAATCTTACAAATATACCAAAATAATCACTTGAACGGAGGAATGTGCGTAAATATAAGTACTTATAAGAATGATCTTGACTATATCCTAATAGTCCTGTAACCCAACCAAGCCATGCTCTTCGCTTAATTCGTTCTTTTAGTTTCGGAACATCTGTAAATAAGTTTGCAATTCGGTAAAACATCAACATCCGTTTCGATTCAAGTTCAATTAGACGGTCCCATTTTAGCCCTTTGCTTTGTCTTAATTTATAAAAGTATGTAAGTACACATCCCATTAAGATTAGCAAAGTTAAGATAAACATAATATGTGCCTGGCTAATTAAGAAATAGCATAATACAAAGTTGATGATATATCTTATCGATGGATCGACAAGTCGGGTCCATGATTCTTGAAGATATTCAATATTCCATGCCATAAATAAATTCCAAATTTTAATCAGTAAGATAATACCAAACAAAATACTTAATTGGAGAAAAGTTTGACCAGTTAATTTTAAATACAATGGAGCAATGATAGCAAACACGATAAGTAAGAGATATCCTTGAATTAATGCACTCCATAGAAAGGCTTTGTTAAAATAAGAATCGAGTCTTTTTTCAACAGGGAGCAAAAATACTAAATCAGGCTCTTTTAGCAAAGTTTGAACGGAGCCCTTTGTTAAAAAAAATGAAAGAATAATGGCGATTATCAACAAATAAGGAACACCTTGTGGCAAATCCTCTAACCAACGATTGTAATAATAAGCCGCCCCACCTGTAAAAAAGATTAACGCGATTAATAAATGATCATTTAGCATATAGCGAAGATATCTTCTCACTTCAACTGTATACTGATGATGTCTCTTTTTCCACATAGACTTCGTATCAATCATGGTCTTCTTCCTTTGTAAGCTCAAGATAAATATCATCTAAAGTAGCGAGAGGCATTTTAAATTGATTCCTTAGTTCATTTAATGTACCTGCTGCCTTTACTTTTCCATCATGTAAGATAATAAAAGAATCACAATAGCGCTCAGCAGTTGCTAAAATATGAGTGGACATTAGGATCCCAGCACCCTTTTTCTTCATACTTTCCATTAGTTCTAAAAGGGATTGAATACCTAATGGATCTAGTCCAACAAAGGGCTCATCAATGATATAGAGCGACGGTTGAACTAAAAAAGCGCACATAATCATGACTTTTTGCTTCATTCCTTTTGAAAAATGAGCAGGAAAGAAGGACAGCTTTTTTTCCATTCTGAATTCCTTTAGCAAATGGGCTAGTCGGCCCTCAAATTCACTTTTATTTATACCATATGCCATCGCTGTTAGCTCGAGATGTTCATGTAAGGTTAACTCATCATAAAGAATGGGTGTTTCAGGAATAAAACTAAATTGGGAACGATATTTTTCTACATCCTCCTTAATGGTTCTTCCATTAATTTTGATGCTACCATTTCTTGGCTCCATTAACCCAATAATATGTTTGATAGTCGTACTTTTCCCCGCTCCATTTAAACCGATTAACCCTACAATTTGATTTTGTTCTACTTTAAAAGAAACATCATTTAGTACGGGGTTACGAGTGTATCCACCTGTTACATTGCTTAGCTCTAATAGTGGCATGTATCTATGTCCTTTCTTCTTTCATTCTCAGTCATTCCTCTTCTTATCATATCAAATTATGGTAAAATTACCTAGCTAAAGTACTCTTTTGTGTGATGTATAATCCCTCGAACTAGGGGTATCATAATATTTGAAGAGGGAAAGGAAATACCTTCTTTACAAAATTTGAGATGAGGTGTCTATCAAAGACAATTTCCTTGTTTTAAACGTTAAAAAGAATGGTATGGGAGATGATTCGATTGAATAAGGTGAGCTACTTTTAACGATCAATAAAATGTTCAAGCATTTCAATTTACGCCGAAATGAGGTGTCTACGGGCCATTATTTACTGAAAACCCGTATATAATGAATCATTTTGTAAATGAGGTGTTTGTCAAAGATCATCTATATATGTTAAGTTGTGAAACTTATTCCTTTTATTAGGGAGATGATCACATTGAATGATCAGGTGTACTCACATCAGTAATACAATTCATGTCTTATGAAAATGAGATAAATGAGGTGTTTGCTAAAGATTATTCACTTAAATCCATCTAAACCCCCTTTACCCATCTTCAAAAACAGGGTGCATCTATCGATTGCACCCTGTTTTTTAGTGTTTTTGACTTTTGATTTTTCTATAAATAAATACATATGATAAAATAATCAATAAAATAAATGAGAAGGGATGAAAAAAATGAGTGATTGTATTTTTTGTAAGATAATAAATGAGGAAATTCCTTGTGCAAAGGTGTATGAGAATGAACATGTTCTTGCATTCCTTGACATAAGTCAAGTGACGAAGGGGCATACTCTTGTTATACCTAAAATACATAAAGAAAACATTTATGAACTAACTTCCGAAATAGCACAGCACCTATTTGAAGCTGTACCTAAAATTTCCAATGCGATAAAACAGGAATTCAACCCAGTTGGCCTAAACTTATTAAATAACAACGGTGAAGAAGCTGGGCAATCTGTCTTTCATTATCATATCCATCTAATCCCACGCTATGGAAAAGGGGATGGGTTTGGTGCTGTTTGGAAATCAAATGCAAGTCAATATACTTCATCAGACCTCAAAACGATTTCAGAGACTATATCTAAAGCCATAAAGGAATAATCCACCTTACAATTTTCATATCTAGTACAAGCTCTTGGTGTACTAGATTTTTTTACTGTATGTAGTTAACAAAACTTTCAAAACTATCTTATTTTTTTAATGAATTTCCACTATGAATTCTTTGATTTCATGATAAAATAAAGAATCTTTAATCATTTAAAGTTATACAATATTCAAGGAGGATTTAATCATGAAGCGTGCTTATAATTTTAATGCAGGGCCATCTGCGCTTCCGTTTGAGGTTTTACAAAGAGCTCAGGAGGAATTTCTTGACTTTCAGAACTCTGGAATGGCACTAATGGAACTAAGTCATCGTAGTAAAGAATATGATCAAGTTCATGAAAAAGCAATTGCTGATTTAAAAGAGCTTTATCAAATACCTGAGGATTATGAAGTATTATTTATACAAGGTGGAGCAAGTCTACAATTTTCCATGATCCCCTTTAATTTTCTTGCCCCAGACACAGTCGGGAATTATTGCTTAACGGGTTCCTGGTCTGAAAAAGCGATAGAAGAAGCTCAGAAACTTGGAAAAACTGCCATTATTTCTTCAAGTAAGGAAGCTAACTACAGCTATATTCCAGCGATATCTGATCTTACACCAACAGAAGATGCTGCATATGTACATATCACATCAAATAATACGATTTATGGAACACAATGGCAGGAATATCCTGAGTTTCAAAACATTCCTTTAATCGCAGACATGTCCAGCGATATATTAAGTAAGCAAATTGATGTTAGTAAATTCTCCCTTATCTATGCTGGAGCTCAAAAAAATCTTGGACCATCTGGTGTTACAGTGGTCATTTTAAAGAAAGATCTGTTAATGAATATTCCAAGCAATATCCCTACCATGTTGAATTATCAAACACATGTAAAAACGAATTCTTTATACAATACACCTCCAACATTTTCAATCTATATGCTTTCACTTGTATTAGATTGGGTAAGAGAACAAGGTGGCGTTTCTGCGATTGAAAAAAGAAACAATGAAAAGGCTGATATTATTTATAATTGTATCGATGAATCAAATGGATTCTATCGTGCCCATGCAGAACTGAACAGTCGATCAAAAATGAATGTTACCTTTACATTACCTTCTGATGAATTAACAAAGAGTTTCCTTTCAAAAGCCAAAGCAGAAGGATTCGTTGGACTAGCTGGACACCGTTCTATAGGTGGATGTCGTGCATCAATATACAATGCTGTGCCTTACGAAAGTTGTGATGCACTTGTTCAATTTATGAAGAAATTTCAAGAGAATAATTAACTCTCAGTTCAAAACCCGACTTTTCTTAAAGTCGGGTTTTTTTACTTGTTAAAAATTAATAGCATACAGGCTATTACAAATACAATTCCTCCAATCAGAGTAAAACCTAGTGCTTTTTGTAATAGTACTCTCTTCGGAGGGTATGCTCCTCCCTTTTGGGATAGTAAAAAGTAATTAAATGCACCTAAGAATAACAGCAAACTTATTACAAAGAAACCAAAAACGACACCTATCAAGTAATCCCCTCCTTTAATAATATTTATGCGTTAGGCACAAAAGTTATTATAAAGAGACCGTAAATTATATTAGATATATTACCTGGTAAAAATTACATGATTGTTTAGCCACCCGAAGAAAAGTATTCAAAAAATAGCAATAACACGCGTATTATCTATAAAAATACTGGAACAGACGTTCACAAAAACATAGATATGATGGGATTTTATTTTTTTATTTAAAAATTTAGTAAATTTAATCTTTATTAATTTTTATTTTATTGGCATAATAGTGATAATAGATTATTAATAAAAGATAAGTAGGTGAATCTTATGAAAAACGATGAAAGATTATACTCAATTAAAGAATCAATGCTTTTCAGTCAACGTGTAGCACAGTTAAGTAAAGCGTTGTGGAAATCAATCGAAAAGGATTGGCAGCAGTGGATTAAGCCCTTTGATTTAAATATCAATGAACACCATATTCTATGGATTGCATATCATCTTAAGGGTGCATCAATTTCAGAGATTGCTAAATTTGGAGTTATGCATGTGTCCACAGCATTTAACTTTTCAAAAAAATTAGAGGAAAGAGGTTTACTCCAATTTTCTAAAAAGGAAAATGACAAGCGTAACACATACATCGAACTTACAGAAAAAGGGAATGGCATATTACTACAGTTAATGGAAAACTATGATCCTAGCAAAAGTTCTGTCTTTAACGGTGCACTTCCTCTTCACAACTTGTACGGGAAATTCCCGGATATTATTGAAATGATGTGCATTATTCGCAATATTTATGGCGAGGATTTTATGGACATTTTTGAAAGATCCTTCAATAATATCGAAGAAGAATTTATTGAGATTGATGGAAAACTATACAAAAGAGTAGATGAAAATATAAATACAAAAGAATATGTAAATAAATAATGATTATAAATTTCTCATCGCTTTTTTAAACTCTGTCATAAGATCAACATACCATCCTTGCTTCAAAAAAACTTCAACTATTTTTTCAACCTCTAATTTTGGATGAAGTAACCCAGCAAATTGTGTAAGAAGCGGAATAAAGATTACATATCCTTCCGCTTTCTGTTTTTTGTATTCTTTGCTCATCAATTCACATAAATTTATTAATTCCTCTACCTCTTTCTCTGATAAACTTTCTTCTATAATCATCTTATAAAAATGTCCATTTTGTTGATTTAACATTTTCAGTAATAATTTTTGATAGTACTCTAAACGTTCAATTCTTGCCTCAAGAGACTCCATTTATAACTCTCCTTCTAATTTAGCGTACTGTAGCATATAACATTTTTAACAGTACTCTTTTTGCCATAATACCAATAATATCTATTTAGAATATAGCATTTTTTCTATAGTTAAAAGAATTTTTGTTTTTTGCTAAGAATAGTCATATCTCTCATCAAATAGGGATCTGTTTTTGTTCAATAAATTTTCTATTGATTTTTGATATGAAAAATCGTAAAGTAGGTGAGTAAGTTTGATTATGGTTCCACTTAAAACCACATAATTGATCACATAATTTTTTATGATTTCGGAAGGTGATTTTCATGACTTGTTGGAAAACCATTAATCTCTATAGAGAATATGGATTCCATCGAATTGCGATCGTATCATTGATCACAATGCTATTAACTTTTATCTTGCTTTACTTACCATTAAATTTGATGTATTCGAACATTCATTTAAATGAAGACGGGTTTAAGTTCTTTACGATTACTTTATTATTAATTTATCCAATTCACAAACTTTTACATTCGTTACCACTCTTACTTTTAGGAAAAAAGGTCCAAATAACGATTGAACGTAATCATTTGGTTCCATTACTTTCCGTAAGACCGAAGTGTATGTTAAGCAAACCTTTATTTATTATCGTGCTGCTCACACCATTTATTATGGTGACATCCCTTATGCTATACGGTTGTGTTATTTTTCCTCAATATATTCATTATTTTTCAATTATTACAGCAGTACATCTTGGGCTTTGTGTGTCAGATTTTATTTACGTGAAACAAATGCTCCTAGCTCCCAAATCATGTATTGTTGAAGATATTAAAGATGGATATGATATATTAATAAATAAATAAATAAAAACATATATACTACTCTTAAATTTTTTAACAAATTTTTTCAATACACTTTTCATTACATCTCTGTTAATGTTAATATAATGTAGTATAGCTTAGGAGGGATCTCAAAATGATGTTACTTTATATTCCATTTGCTATTTTTATTTTATATAAGATTAATGATATGACAAATAAACTCTGTATTCAAAAAGAGATTCCTGAAGAACGTCAGCACAAGGTCTTTCGAACGATCAATATATTAATTACTATTCTACTAATCTCTTCCTATGTAGAAATTTTATTTGCATAAATTCATATTGTTCTTTTAATATGTTCTAAAAGGTGATGAAGCTAGCTTCATCACCTTTTTTATATTGTTTAAGATTTCAATTGGTTCTTTTTGTTATTGAATAGGCTTTCTTTATCATGTCAAAATATGTTATAGTATTTCATGTGGCTTTTTCACATTAAACTTACATAGTAGGAGATGTATTTCAAATGAAAAAATTAGTTGTAGCTCTTGCTACTTCAGCAAGCCTTCTTGCCCTTAGTGCTTGTGGTAATGCTGCTGATAATTCTGACGTTATTGCTGAGACTGGTGCAGGCAATATTACGAAAGATGAATTTTATCAATCGATGAAAGCACAAGTAGGAAATGAAGTATTAAAAGACATGATATATGTAAAAATATTAGGTGAAAAGTTTGAGGTAACAGATGAAGAGCTTGATAAGCAATTAGAGGACATTAAAGCTGCCTATGGGGAACAATTTGATGCTATTGTTGCTCAACGTGGAGAAGACACCGTCCGTGAACTAATTCGTTCAGATCTTCTCAAACAAAAAGCTGCTAAGGAATCAATTGATGAGATTGTAAAAGCGAGCCATATTCTTGTTGAAGACGAAGAAACAGCCAAAGAAGTGAAATCAAAACTTGATGAAGGACAATCCTTCGAAGAGTTAGCACAGGAATACTCAAAAGATGGATCTGCTGCTAACGGTGGGGATCTTGGTTGGTTTACAAAAGGTGCCATGGTTGCTCCTTTTGAAGAAGCTGCATTCTCACTCGGAAAAGATGAAATCAGTGAACCGGTTGAATCACAATTTGGATTCCATATAATTAAAGTTACACAGACAAAAGAAGATTTTGACCAATTAGGTGAAGAAGAAAAAGAAACAGTAATTAACACTGTTCTCCAACAAAATCCTTCACTCCTTCAAAATGCTTTAGATAATGCAGTTAAAGATGTGAAAATAGATATTAAAGACAAAGATTTACAAAATATTTTTAATACTACAGAATAACCTGAGAAAAGAAGTGGCCAAGCTTAGCCACTTCTTTTTACATAGGTTCAACCTGCTTTACTTTTGATTTTTTCGCCTCGCGCTCAGTGTTCATTCGTTCAATAAAAATTTCACCCTCTTTTTCAATATAGGACTCTTCAACTTGACGCTCTTCCTTTGATGTCCGTACAATCATATATGCGCTAAATACAACCCCTATTAGAGCTAAGTAGATCCACCATGGTGTTGAAAATAACATGGTTCATCTAACCTCCTTGTCCACTTGTTTTTACTACTATATGAAATTGGACAAGCTATTATCACTCTTTTTCAGAAAAAATCATCTCAAGCTTTTCCACCCTACTTATAGGCGAATGATTTCTTCTTCCTGAAATAGTTTAGCTACATGGTCATGACAGGTGAAAAATAAGATTTGATTTGTTACAGAGATTTCACGTAATAAGTGAATAACATTCCGTAGTCTTTGTTCATCAAAATTCACAAAACTATCATCAATAATAAATGGAAACCTACTAGATTGATTTCTTTCTGTCGTATTCGCTAGTGCAAAGCGTACAGCCACATAAAGCTGCTCTGCTGTTGCTTGGCTTAATTCACTTGGTACAAAACGAATGCCATCGTTTCTTTCAATAATAAAGCCTTCTCCTTGCTCCTGTGGGTAGATGTTAAGATATCGATTATTCGTTAAGATTCTTACATACTTTTCAGCTGCATCGATTAGCTGTGGAAGTCTAACCTCTCTATATTGTTCAATCGCTTTTGTTAAAATATCCTCAGCCACAGCAAGAATTGCCCAACTCTTTGCTTGTTCTTGGAAGGTGGATTTTTTTAACTGGTAGTTATGGAA
>JBEQAC010000031.1:0-21909 GCA_041640535.1 Bacillaceae bacterium | reverse complement strand
GCCTTACATGAACTGACGAAAAAGGATGATCCAAGAGATATCAATTCTTCAATGTAAAAAGAAAAAGGAACCCGTTTTTGGGATTCCTTTTTCACTTTAAAATAAGTGGGTGAATAGCATGAATGGATTGTCTGCTTTAAAAAAAATTCTTCAACTTTATGATGAAATACTATCTGTTCAGCATCGGACAGAGATTGCTAGAGAACTAAGAGATGAGGATGATTTATTTTTACTGCTCTGTTTATCTGAATCACTTGGCCTGCCAAACCCAGCTTTTTATTACACGTTAGAGCTTTATCCTTATATGATTGAAAAATTTCATGATTGGCATCTACGAATGGGAATGGAGAACTCACCTCTTAGTGGAATACGTTGTTGTTAAAGGATGATGAAAATGATAGGAAAGAAAAAGATATTGTTTGTCGGTGGAAAGGGAGGAGTTGGAAAATCAACCAGTGCTGCTGCTATTGCATTGCTACATGCCCAACAGAATATTAAAACTCTCTTAATTTCTACAGATCCGGCCCATAATGTTGGAGACATTTTTCATAAAAAATTAAATAATCGTGGTACTGAAGTTTATCCAAATTTAGATGCCATTGAAATTGATCCTACAATAGAGTCACAAAATTATATAAAAACGGTGAAAGAGAATATTCAGGGTGTTGTGAAATCACATATGCAGGAGGAAGTCAATCGTCATATTGATGCTGCTTCTTCATCACCAGGAGCTGAAGAAGCAGCTATGTTTGACCGGATGGTTTCTATCATTTTAGATGAGAGTAAAAACTATGAGACGATCATATTTGATACAGCGCCAACAGGACATACCATTAGACTATTAACGCTTCCAGAATTAATGGGAGTGTGGATCGATGGAATGCTGGAACGGCGGAAAAAACGAAATGAAAATTACACTCAATTACTAAATGATGGTGAACCGATTGTCGATCCTATTTTTCAAGTGTTACAAAAACGAAAGGAACGCTTTGCCGCTGTTCGTGGGATGCTTTTAAATAAAGATTTAACAGGCTTTATTTTCATATTGAACCCTGAACGATTACCAATTCTCGAAACAGCAAAGGCGTTAAAACTACTTGAAAAACATCAACTGGAAGTAAATACTCTGTTCATTAATAAAATCCTTTCTGACAACCTTCAAGGTGATTTTTGGAAAAAAAGAAAAGAAAATGAACAAGAATACCTTTCGTGGATAGAAAAGGAGTTTCCGGGTAAGCAAAAATATTACATTCCCTTGTTTGAAACAGATATAAATTCCATATTTTTATTAGAGAGTTTTGCTGACCATTTAAAGAACACTATGGCTCTATCTAGTAAATTTTAAATGAATATAAAAAATAACTTGCTAAAACATAAAAGATAGTATACTCTTATTCTCAATTGAAATTTTATTATTTACAAGTGAATATTGTTCAAGCAATACGGTGTTAGATGAAAAATGTTTTTTCTAACTTAAAAGGGAAGTTCGGTGAAAATCCGACACGGTCGCGCCACTGTAATGGGGAGTCGCCTATCATAAACCACTGTTTCGTTAAGAAATGGGAAGGGATAGGAAGCTAAGATCCTAAGTCAGGAGACCTGCCTATTGTATGTACTTATTACCTACGCGAAAATAGGGAGGAGTGATGTCATATGTTGAAGCCCGTATTGAGTCTCAACTCTAGTTAATTATGTCGTCAATCTCTCTTTTAATTAAAGAGAGATTTTTTTATTGAGACAATTAAACCAATGGGGGAATATATATGAGTATCAAAAGTTCAAATCTAGGTTATCCAAGAATTGGAGAAAACCGAGAATGGAAAAAAATATTAGAGTTATTTTGGTCAGGTGAAATCAACGAGAATCAGTTTTTAATAGAAATGGAAACGATTCGTTTATCTAATTTGAGAAAGCAGCAAGAGAAAGGAATTACTCTTATTCCAGTGGGAGATTTCAGTTATTATGACCATGTATTGGACACTGCGTTCATGTTTAATCTTATTCCTACTCGATTTATAAACGGTGAAAATAAACCTTCATTACAAACCTATTTTGACATTGCAAGGGGAAATAAAGGAAAAATAGCTTCCGAAATGACGAAGTGGTTTAATACAAATTATCATTACATCGTACCAGAATTAGAGGAAGCAGAGCCAAAGTTAGTAGAAAATCGTCCATTAACTTTATTTAAAGAAGCAAAAGAAAAATTAGGAATTAATGGGAAACCTGTTATCCTCGGTCCAATTACGTTTATCGCTCTATCAAAAGGGATTGATGATCATAAGGGGAACATCTTATTGCAAAAGTTAGTGCCTCTTTATATTGAAATGCTTCAACAGTTGGAAGAAGCGGGGGCTGAGTGGATTCAACTAGATGAACCAATTTTAGTGAAAGAACTTGATGATGCCCGATTACAACAATTGAAAGAAGTATACAGCGCACTTAGTCAAGCTGTGAGTAAATCTAAGATTATCCTGCAAACCTATTATGAAGCTGTAGAACACTATGAAGAAATTATAAATTTACCTGTTGCTGGTCTTGGATTGGATTTCGTTCATGACAATGGTGTCAATTTAGAAAGATTGGAGAATAGTGGTTTTCCTAAGAATAAAGTGTTAGCGGCTGGTATCATAGATGGACGAAATGTGTGGAAAACAAATTTACACAAAAAAAGCAAGATAATTGATAGATTAATAAAAATAGTCGGAAAGGATCATTTGATTATTCAACCTTCATGTAGCTTATTACATGTACCTGTAACTGTGAAAAGTGAACAACAGCTTGAAGGAACCGTTAAAAATGGATTATCTTTTGCAGATGAAAAGTTAGAAGAAATAACATTCCTTACTCAATTTGTTAATCATGAGAGATCAATTGATGAGATAAAGTCCTATGATCAAGCTGTTCAAGCTTTAAATCATTCCCCACAAAGAAATGTGAAAGAAGTGCATGAGGCTATTGCCAATCTTTCAAACTATGAAACAACTCGTCTGAAAGCAGAAAAGCGTAAAACCGTTCAAGAAAGCTATTTTCAGCTACCGTTACTTCCAACTACAACGATTGGAAGCTTTCCGCAAACAAAAGAGGTTCGCTCCAAACGGCTTAAATGGCGTAAGGGGGAGCTAGCAAATAGCGAATATGAGCAATATATTTTTAATGAAATCAAAAAATGGATTGAGATCCAAGAAGAGATTGGTTTAGATGTTCTTGTTCATGGTGAATTTGAACGAACCGATATGGTTGAGTTTTTTGGTGAAAAACTAGAAGGAATTGTGATTACTTCCAATGGTTGGGTTCAGTCCTATGGTTCACGTTGTGTACGTCCACCAATTATTTTTGGGGATGTTCTTTTAAATGAACCAATGACGGTTCGAGAAACCGTTTATGCCCAATCTTTAACCTCTAAACCTGTGAAGGGAATGTTAACTGGACCAGTAACGATATTAAATTGGTCATTTGTACGTGATGATATTAGTAGAAAAGAGGTATTATTCCAGCTTGCATTGGCTATTAGACAAGAGGTGGAAGTATTAGAAAGAAGCGGAATTGGAATGATTCAAGTGGACGAGCCTGCATTAAGAGAGGGCTTACCTCTAAAGAAAGCAAAAACCGATGATTATTTACACTCAGCTATACTCGGATTTAAATTATCTACGTCATCTGTGAAAGCTGAAACACAGATTCATACTCATATGTGTTATTCAAATTTTGATGAAATTATCGAAGCAATAGACGGCCTTGATGCTGACGTGATTTCAATTGAAACATCGAGAAGTCATGGTGAACTCATTCGTTCATTCGAGGAATACTCGTATCATAAAGGGATTGGGCTAGGGGTATACGATATTCATAGTCCACGTGTACCAAGCTTTGAAGAATTAACGCAAAATATTGAACGTGCCCTAAAGGTATTAGATTATCGATTGTTCTGGGTAAATCCGGATTGTGGTTTAAAAACACGTGGGGTCGATGAAACCATTGCGGCTTTAAACGTCATGGTGGATGCAGCAAAGGCATATCGACAAAAAATACAAGAAGAACATGCTGTTAAATTTCAATAGGATTGAAATAAAATCCCTGTCGGTTAAGTCCGACAGGGATTATTCTCTTTAAGGTTACTATGCTGCATTTTGCTTATTTTTTTGCATAAAATGACCTTTGTTCCACTCAATGAGCGGTCTTGCAAAGGTTGTAACTGGTGTGCTCGCCAATAAAAAGGATATCACGATTGCAAGAATGATAAACAACAATGAGGTGACAAACGTATTTGTATAATCAAATATTGGTGCTGTTAAAATTAGTTTTACAATTAATCCATGTAATAAGTACACATATAACGTTTTACTACCTAGATGTGTAAAGAAATACTGTCTTTTTGGAACCAGACATAAGAAACAAAACGTGGTCATTAGCATGATTCCATAGATTGCAAGTCGAATCATAATTCCATATTGTGGTTGGTCTACTCCCATATCAGTAAAAGATGAAGAGGCTAACAGCCAGCTTCTTCCACTTGCAGGAAAATAGAGATAGTAACCAAAAAATAAGCAAACCATGAGAATCGTTGATATGATTTTTGTCTTCGTATTTAAAATAAGTTTGAAATGAGTGTCATTAAGATAATACCCTAAGAGAAAGATAGGGAAAAAAACAAGTGTTCTAGATAAGCTTAAAAATGTTCCAATCCCTTCAAAATAACCAACTGTAATCCCAAGTAAAGTGGCTAATAGTAAAGAAAATCTTATTCTTACAAAAACGAATAATAGTAAATTCCAAAGCAAAAGACTAAGTAAAAACCACAAAGTCCAATAAGGATTAAGGATAGAAAAAGTAACCTCTTGATCTCTTATCGTATAGAGTAATGAGTATATCAGTTGAAAAATAATATAAGGGACGAGAACCTTTCTAACAACTTTTTGTAAATATCCCTTTTTTGTAAACCCTTTTGAAAAATACCCGGCAATTAATATAAATGCAGGCATATGAAAACTATAAATAAAATTATATGTTGTCATTAAAAATTGACTATCTCCTCTAAACGGACTAAGGAGATGACCGAATACAACCAAAATAATTAAGATAAACCTTGCATTGTCAAAATAATAATTTCTACCTATGGAAACAGACATTAGAAACCTCCTATATAAAGTTGGTCTTTATATACATTCTTCATTTACATACTTTCCGTGGGGGTAATAAAGGATTTTTTTAAAACCTTTGGTTACATAAAAATGGAAAATAAGGGAATGATTTATGTAAGAAATAAAAAATTGGGTGAGTGCCAACATGAAAAAACGTATGTATATCCCTCTTTTAGTTTTGCTTCTCTTTTTTACAAAGATAACCTTGTTATCCAATGTAAACATTACTTCCGCGAGCCCATCTTTAATTAAAATTGTTGCTCTAGGTGATTCGATTACATATGGAGTAGGGGATCCTTTAAAAAAGGGATATATCATTAGATTAAAAGACAAACTTGAGCATTACTTCGGGACACGTATTTATATCCGTAATTTTGGAATACCAAAATATAAAACGAATCAAACCCTTGACCAATTAAAAGATAAAAAAATAATAAAAGCTGTTGAAAAATCAGATTATATCATTCTTTATATTGGAACAAATGATTTCAGAAAAAGTGCAGATCATCACTTTGAACAAATTGACCCTGTTAATATGAAAGTAGGAAAAGAGATATACTCAAAAAATTTACGTCAAATTTTAACGAACATTAGACAACATTCATCCGTTCCAATTTTCGTGCTAGGGCTTTATGATCCATATACTGACTACGAAAACAATGAACAAATCCATCAATTGATTACGAGTTGGAATCATGAGATTAAAGAAGTGGTTTCAAATTATCCTCATGCTGTTTTTGTTCAAACCCTTGATCTATTTCAAGGTGTACCAAAAGATGTAAACTTTAGTGATTCATTACATCCTAATCCGAATGGTTATGACAAAATATCAACCAGATTATTTGAAAATATCATTTTAAACACTGAAAATTCAAAGGGAAAATCTTCATAAATGTATGTTTCCCTTTCATTATGCTTATAGAAATTGACATACTTTTAACGAATATGGTATTTTATTAGTTGTGTGTTTTAACACTCTAATAATTTAACAAACTAAAGCATCGAGAGGGGAACAAATATGAACGCAGTCATTGTGGCTGTTCTTATCATGCTAGTATTAAGCCTTTTCAGAGTGAATGTTGTTTTTGCTTTAATCGCAGGAGCTCTTATTGGAGGGATTACTGGCGGTTTAAGTCTAAGTTATACAATTGAAGTTTTCTCAAATGGACTCGGAGGTAGTGCTGAAGTTGCATTATCCTATGCGCTCTTAGGTGGGTTTGCCGTTACTATATCAAGAACGGGTCTACCAAATGTTATTGTTGAAAAAGTATTGAAATTAGTGGGAAAGGAAGGAGATACAAAAAGAAAGGCGTTGTCTAAAGCACTTATCATCTTTTCGATTTTATTAATGGCTTGCTTTTCTCAGAATCTCATTCCTATTCACATTGCATTTATTCCTATTTTAATACCACCAATGTTAAATATCATGAATGAGTTAAAACTAGATCGAAGATTGATTGCTTCTGTTTTAACGTTTGGTTTAACCGCACCTTATATTTTGCTCCCAGCAGGATTCGGAAAGATTTTTCATGGAATTTTAGCTGAAAATATGGCGGGAAGCGGACTAGCTATAGACATGAACGATATCCCAGTAGCAATGCTCATCCCTACTAGTGGACTAGTGGTGGGACTTCTGATTGCTATTTTCTTTTCGTACAGAAAACCTAAACACTATGAGACTATCGAAATAGCAAATGTGGAAAAGCATTCATATTCCAAAATTGGAATCCTATTTTCGATACTTGCAATCTTTGCCGCATTAATTGTACAAATTATTCTCGATTCGATGATTTTTGGAGCGTTAGCGGGTATAATCGTCATTTATTTAAGTGGAACCATAAAGTGGAAAGAAGCGGATCAGCTCTTAGTGGATGGAATGAAGATGATGGCTTTTATCGGTTTTGTGATGTTAGCTGCCTTTGGATTTGCGGAAGTTTTAAAGGCTACTGGTCATGTGGATACGTTAGTTGTCCATGCAGCAACACTTGTTGGAGGGAACCAAGTATTAGCTGCTCTATTCATGCTAATCATTGGTCTTCTTGTCACCATGGGAATAGGCTCATCATTTTCAACCATTCCGATTATTGCAACGATTTTTGTTCCGCTAGCGTTAGAGTTAGGCTTTAGTCCAATGGCAACCATTGCATTAGTAGGGACTGCTGCTGCACTTGGTGATGCAGGTTCACCAGCATCAGATAGTACTCTTGGACCAACATCAGGATTAAATGCCGATGGACAACATAATCATATTTGGGATACATGTGTTCCAACGTTTCTACACTTTAATATTCCATTGATTCTATTTGGATGGTTAGCGGCTATTATCCTATAGTTTGATAAGGAGGGGGCAAAGACGTGAGTTGTAGCCCACTCCTTTTTTTGATATATTAAAAAATGATGCATTAGAATACATAAATAAGGGAGCAAGAGTAATGAATTTAAGACGTTCTAATTATTTGTTAATGATTACTGTATTCTTAGTTACAGCTCTTATGACAGCATGTGGGACAACTACTACAGAGGAAAATGGGCAATCGGCTCCACAACAAAACACACAAGCGATGGACATTGATAAAAACCCTGTCGTTACGATTGTAATGGAGAATAATGACACAATTCAAATAGAATTGTACCCAACCATTGCACCAAATACAGTAAACAATTTTCTTTCACTCATTAAACAAGGATATTATAATGGCGTAATTTTTCATCGAGTGATTCCAGGATTTATGGTACAAGGTGGAGACCCTGAAGGAACTGGTATAGGTGGTCCTGGATATAGTATTCATGGGGAATTTAGCAAAAATGGATTTGATAATCCAATAAAACATGAGCGAGGTGTCATTTCAATGGCACGAACTAAAGATCCAAATTCAGCTGGATCACAATTTTTTATTATGGTACAAGAAGCAAGCCACCTTGATGGAGAATACGCAGCATTTGGAAAAGTGATTGAAGGAATGGAAGCTGTAGACAACATCGTTCTAGTTAAAACTGGTGCTCAAGATAAACCCGTTGAAGACCAAGTAATGAAGGAAGTTACTGTAGAAACATTTGACCATGATTACCCTGAACCAGAAAAAGTGAGTAAATAAAGACAACCGGTTAAAACCAACTTCATCATCGAAGTTGGTTTTCAGCTTAGTATCAATAGAGTAAACAAAAGGAAGACTAAAGAAGGTATTTAGAGATTGGTGATTATCTATCTTTATATTGTATAAAGTGAACTTGACTAGTATAATATACCTATACCCACGGTAGAAAGGTTACATAATAAATGAAGCATGATAACTCAAACATACATCACTTTAAACTTGGAGAACACATTGAACAAACGACCATGCATGGGACAACACTTTCTCTTCTTGCTTCATCCAGCGGTACTGAAGTGATACATCATACATTAGAAGATGGAGCTAAATGGGTCATTGGACCTACTGAAGGTTGGAATGCACTTGAGTTTATTTATGTGCTAAGCGGAGAACTTCTTTGGCAACAAGAAAATGGGCATACTCTCATTCGATCAGGTGAATACCTTACGATGGCACCTATCAAAGAAGATGCATTTTTTACAGCCAAAGGCACTGTGACATTTCTTTATGTATCCTCACAACCTGTTTATCATCACTATAGCGCAAGTGTCCAGCATTTGATGAAGCTAGCAGTAACCGTTGAAGAAAAAGACGGATATACTGCAGATCATTGTCAAAGGATTATGAAGCTATCAATGATGGTGGGTGAAGCGATGGGATTGTCCACTAAAGAATTATATCAATTAAATTTGGGTTCTTTTTTACACGACGTTGGAAAAATTCGTATTCCTGATCATGTGTTAAATAAACCTAGCTCGTTAACAGATGAAGAATATGAACTAGTAAAAAAACACACTATCCACGGTGGGGTTCTCTTACGTGAAACCAACCTTCCAATTCTCAATGAAGTGGCTTATATTGTTGAGCAACATCATGAACGATACAATGGTAGCGGTTACCCGTTTGGTTTAAAAGGGGAGGAAATTCCAGTCCCATCTGCCATTGTTGCTGTAGTTGATTCTTATGATGCAATGACATCTGTCCGTGTATACAGCAATGGTCGCTCAAAAGAAGAAGCGTTGGCCGAAATCAAACGTGAACGAGGTCGATTATTTAACCCAGATGTAGTTGATGCATTCTTATTACAATCTCACAAAATATAATACAAGGGAAGGGAACATCGATGAAAAAATTAATATTTACTTTATTAATGTTTATTGGAATTGCACTACTATCCACACCAACTCAATCTGATGCAGCTTACAAACCAAAATGGGATTTGACATTAAAGGTTAATGTATTAGAAGATATGATTAAACCAAGTGGAAAATTAGGGGAAGTGTCTTTCAACCTGCAAGAAGGTGTACATAACACACTTACAGATACAACTGGAGTAGAAGTAGACCACTCTTATATATGGATAGAACTTAATGGAGTTAAAGTACTTGCTGTAGATCCTCCAAAACCAGTCTTTAATTAAATATACTTAATGTTTAAATGCGAAATCTAAATGATTTTGCATTTTTTTAATATATTTATTTAGAAGATTAATAGAAGTGTAGATTATGTAGTTCGACAGGAATCCTAGTATAACCACTTTAATATAACATAGAAAGATGCTTTAAATATTCTATTTATTCTTGCTTTTAAGAGAATATTTGGACATAATTAAAGCGCAATCAAAATAATAGAATTTCAACATCATTATAAATAGGAGGAATGGAATTGAATCATACATTAAAAGTGGGGATTATTGGTGCAGGTGGAATTGCAAAAGGTGCTCATATTCCAAATTATTTAAAATGTGGAGAAAAAGTTGAACTTGTTGCCATTTGTGATGTTGTGAAAGAGAATGCTGAAAAAACCGCAACCGAATTCAACATTCCAAATGTATTTACAGACTATGAAGAAATGTTCAATACAGTTCAACTTGATGCTGTTAGTATTTGCACACCAAATAAATTTCACTATCCAGTCACATTAGCAGCCCTAAAAGCTGGTTGTCATGTACTATGTGAAAAACCTCCAGCTATGACAGTGGAAGAGGCAGTGGAAATGGCTGAAACTGCAGCAAAGTATGGAAAGATATTAACGTATGGATTACATTATCGCCATGCTCCAGAAGTTGAAGCTTTAAAACGTTTTATTGATGCAGGGGAACTTGGAGAAATTTATGCAGCTACAGTAAGGGCTGTGCGTCGTAGAGGAATTCCGGGATGGGGCGTATTTACAAATAAGGAACTTCAAGGCGGAGGACCTTTAATTGACATTGGTGTACATATGCTGGATACTGCGTTATATCTTATGGGTTATCCAGAACCAGATACAGTTTTCGGGGTTACCTATCAAAACCTAGGAACGAAAAAAGGTGTTGGGTTATTAGGTGATTGGGATTATGAGAATTTCTCAGTCGAGGACATGGCTCGCGGGATGATTACCTTTAAAAACGGGGCTTCAATTTTATTAGATTCGGCTTTTGCAGCAAATGTTGACAAACATGATGATATGAATGTTTCTCTCATGGGTGATCAAGGTGGTGCAGATGTATTTCCATTAAAAATTTATCAAGAAAAGCACGAGACATTAATTGATATTACCCCTTCACATTTGACTAAAAAAGGGTATTATGAACTTCAATTAGAAAGATTTGTTAATGCTTGTTTAACTGATACACCACCTTTAAGCACAGCCCAACAGGGAATCTACTTACAAAAGATTATTAATGGGCTATATGAATCAGCAGAAACTGGGAAGGCGGTGAAGCTCTAAATAATCATCACTAGGACAAATTCACAAGGCATAAGAATTTGTCCTTTTAATAAATGAGGAGGGGATAAAATGCCACATCTATCTTTAACTACATGGAGTCTTCATAGAGAGCTTGGTCCACTAAGATGGACCTATTGGAATGATCAACATCAAACACATGAAATAAAAATAGAAGAACAGCCTGAAAATATAAGTTTACTAGAATTACCATTGGAGCTTGCTAAAAAGAATTTTCAATCATTAGAGGTGTGCCATTTCCACTTTCCTGAAACAGATCACGAATATTTACTTCAATTAAAGGAAGCCTTTGAAAAATCAGGTGTTACCTTTTATTGTCTTTTAGTTGACTATGGTGACATAAGTAGCAATGACCCTATTAGAAGAATCTCTGATATAGAGTATATTAAATCTTGGATTGATGTAGCAGCTGTTGTAGGCGCGAAAAGTGTTCGAGTTGTTGGAGGAGAGGCTCAACCGAATGACAAAGAGGCATTAGTACTTGCAAAAGATAGTATGAAGGAATTAGTGGATTATGCAAGCACTAAAAAGGTAAGAATTGTAACTGAGAACTTTAAGTCCTTAACTTCTACAAAAGAAAATTGTCTTGAGTTAATCCAATCCTATAAAGGGAAAATAGGGTTAACCGTAGATTTCGGTAATTTTCATCCTGATGTAAAATACAACTCAATTGAAACACTGTTACCATTTGCTGAATCAGTACACGCTAAAGCAAATTATAATGATCATGGTGAAATCGATACAGTAGAGTATCAAAAGTCTTTAGATCTTGTTAAACAAAGTGGCTATGATGGCCCTATCACATTAGTGTATGATGGACCAGGAGATTTATGGGAAGGAATTAACCGGATTAAAGCAGTTGTTCAACAATATTGTAATTAAAAATAAAATGATGTAATAAAAGGAGCCATAAAAATCATGGGCTCCTTTTATTTATATAAACTTCATTAGTGAAATTGCAGTATAAATATTTAAAAGTTATATATTTCTAATGCAAACGATTGCACTTTCGCGAAAACTATGATATTTTATTTATGAGAAAAAGGGAGGAATTAACATGAAAATGATGTCTTTTGATTTTTGGCAAAAGTTTGGAAAGGCTTTAATTGTTGTCGTTGCTGTAATGCCAGCGGCCGGTATTATGATTTCTTTAGGGAAGCTAATTGGCATGCTAGGTGTAGATTGGTCTATTGTGCAAACGATTGCTCAAGTGATTGAAGAAATCGGTTGGGGGCTTATTTCTAACTTACATATTCTTTTTGCGGTCGCTATCGGTGGTTCTTGGGCAAAGGAACGTGCAGGTGGAGCTTTTGCTGCATTAATTGCCTTTATTTTAGTTAACCGTGTGACTGGTGCTATCTTTGGAATCAATAATGAAATGCTAGGAAATCCTGAAGCAACGGTTACATCCTTATTTGGTAGTGAATTAATTGTAAAAGATTATTTCACATCAGTACTAGGTGTACCAGCTCTAAATATGGGAGTGTTCGTAGGAATTATCTCAGGATTTTTGGGAGCAACTATTTTTAATAAATATTATAACTATAGTAAACTACCACAATCATTAGCTTTCTTTAACGGAAAGCGTTTTGTTCCATTTGTTGTCATTGTTGGCTCAATTGTAACAGCCATTATTTTATCTATTGTTTGGCCTTTTATTCAAGGAATGCTAAATGATTTTGGTCGATGGATCGCAACATCCCGAGATACCGCTCCAATTATTGCACCCTTTATTTTTGGTACGGTTGAACGACTGTTACTTCCATTTGGCTTACATCATATGTTAACTGTGCCTATGAACTACACTTCTTTAGGAGGGACTTATACAATATTAACTGGAACGAATGCAGGACAGACCGTTGCTGGACAAGATCCGCTTTGGCTAGCATGGATTGCAGATTTGAATAATTTCCTTAATGCTGGTAATGTAGAAGGCTATAAAGCTTTATTAAATGATGTTACTCCGGCTCGCTTTAAAGTAGGTCAGATGATTTTATCTTGCGCCGCACTACTTGGAATTGCACTTGCGATGTACCGTAATGTTGACAAAGATAAACGTATGAAATATAAATCAATGTTCTTTTCTGCAGGGTTAGCTGTATTTTTAACAGGTGTAACTGAACCAATTGAATTCATGTTTATGTTTGTTGCTCCAATCCTTTATGTAGCATATGCAATGATGACAGGGCTTGCTTTTGCCATTGTTGATATTGTCCATATTCGAATTCACTCATTTGGAGTTATTGAACTTTTAACACGTACTCCATTAATTCTTAAAGCAGGTTTATGGCTAGATTTAATATATTTCGTAGTAGCCAGTGCTGTATTCTTTGGACTAAATTTTACAGTTGCTAACTTCATGATAAAAAAGTTTAAGTTACCTACTCCAGGTCGTCTAGGGAACTATACTGAAGAAGAGAATAATAACAACAGCTCAGAGATACAAAGGTTTGAAGCAAAACAAAGTGATGATTCTTTAGCAACAACCATTATCGGTTTACTTGGAGGGGAAGCGAATATAGAAGATGTTGATGCTTGTATGACTCGTCTTCGAGTAACGATAAAGGATGCTAATGCTGTAGCAACCGAACAGGAATGGAAGAAAAATGGAGCTTTAGGATTAATTATTAAGGATAAAGGTGTTCAGGCTATCTATGGTCCTAAAGCAGATGTTTTAAAATCAGATATCCAAGATAGATTAGGGGCATAATAATGAAGTTATTAACCTTAAATTGTCATTCATGGCAAGAAGAAAATCAAATCGATAAAATCCGAGTGTTAGCTGAGACGATAAAAGAAAAATCTTATGATGTGATTGCATTACAGGAAGTAAGTCAGTTGATATCTGGTGAGATCTATAAGAGTAATATAAAGAAAGACAATTATGTCCTTTTATTATTGGAAGCACTTTACGAAATTGGAGTGTATGATTATAATTTTGTATGGGATCGTTCTCATATCGGGTATGATATCTATGAAGAAGGGGTTGCCATCTTAACAAAACATAAAATAGAAGAATCACAGTCCTTCTATATTACTCAGACCGAGGATTTGCATCATTGGAAGGCAAGGCGAATTGTTGGACTGAACATTCACTATTATAATAAACCTATTTCCTTTTATTCTTGTCATCTTGGCTGGTGGAATGATGAAGAAGAGCCCTTTTTGAAACAAGTAGATACCTTGTGTCAGTATGTACAAAAGGATGAGACGATTTTCCTAATGGGGGACTTTAACAATAGTGCCCATGTTAAAAATGAGGGATATGACTACTTATTAAGTAAAGGTTTTTATGACACCTACCAGTTAGCTGCTAATAAGGATCAAGGAATAACCGTTGAAGGGAAGATTGCTGGTTGGGATGATAACAAGCAGGATTTAAGAATTGATTATATTTTCTCAAATCGCTCGGTGGCTGTGTTGAAGTCAAATGTTATTTTTAATGGAGAAAATAAACCTATCATTTCTGATCATTTTGGAGTAGAAATTGAACTTAGTTTTTATGATGTATAAGGAGGAGGAAGTTTTAGATGTTAAAGTCACTGTTTAAGAAAAAAACAACCAACACATCAATTATAGCACCTTTAACTGGAAAAGTGGTGCTGTTGGATGAAGTACCTGATCAGGTCTTTTCACAAAAGATGATGGGCGATGGGATTGCGATTATTCCTTCAGCAAACACGTTAGTTTCACCCGTTGATGGTGAAATTGTAAATGTATTTCCTACAAAGCATGCGATTACTATTCGTTCAAAAAGCGGCGTTGAACTGCTCATACATATGGGACTAGATACCGTTAATTTAAAAGGGGAAGGTTTTAAAGTGATGGTAAACGACGGAGATAAGATAGCAGTAGGCGATCCTATAGCCGAATTTGATATTGATAAAGTCTCGTCATCAGGTTTAAATACGATTACTCCGATTATTGTAGTGAATAGTGAAGTATATAAAATAGAAGATCGAAAACAAGATGAATTAGTTTCTGCTGGCAAGGATCTCATTATGGAGATTACCAAAATCTAAAAGTTTATTAAATCCCTTACTTTTTAATGTAAGGGATTTTTTTTGCGGGTTAAATCCACCCAAAAATAAGAAACAAATAAGTAGTCGTCGTTAACAGCCCAGCTAAAATTAACGAAAATGTGATGTTTTGCTTAATAATGGCACTCGGTGGTTGATCCATCAGACGTGAAGCCATTAATACCTGTCCTGAGAATGGAGACATTTGGGTCGCTGTTGTCCAGGCAATCAGAAGGATAATGGCCATATACTCCGGACTTACACCAAATTTTTCTGGTGACAATGAACTCCCTATACCAATAATAATAATAACTGGATGTACACCAATTTGTGCAAGAATAATAGAGAGTCCAACAATAAAGATACTTAACAAAAAAACAGAGCCGAAAGATAAATCAAATAAAATTCCAGAAATATATAGTCCAATATCTGTTTGTGATAATGCCATACCAAAAAAGCCAGCACTAACAAAGACAGCTAATTCATTCTTTAATCGGATAAACGAGTATTGAACCTGTTCAGAAACATCATGAATATACAATCGAATCACCTTCGTGAAAATCGCCCAGATGACGGGTAAGACGAGGGCTAATAATGACACAATGGTAATCATATTAACCTCTAACAAGTAGTCCAATAAAAACGATAAACTAATAAGGACGAGACTAAAAATGAAAAATGGAACGAGTGATTGATGATAGGAATCTCTGTCCTTTTTGTCTGTTTGTTCAATAATAGGATCATTAGAGAAGGAGATTTTATTAAAAGCCAGCCATGAAACAATTAAATAAATCCCTCCAAGGAGCAATCCATATCCACCAATATCAAACCAAGATAGGTTAAAAAGAACAAGAATAAGCCCGACATTAACAAAATAGGGCGACCAAAGCATACAAAATCCAAACCCTCTCATAATGTTCAATGTTATTTTTTTATCTCTATAAGACGAAAAGCTTTCTTCAGAAATACGTTTAACAATGGCCATCGAACCGTAGTTTAGCAAAACTCCGATCGTAGATGTAAGAAAAAAACTAAGGCGATACGGATGTTGTCCACCTTTTTCTTCCCTTTCCTGTACTTTCTCTTTCAATGCTGACAAATAACCTGATGTCGACATAAATGTGCCAATTAACGGGATTAGTAAAAACAGAGATAACAAATTAGTATTCTCACCAAAACCCATGATCGCTACACTTAAGGGTACTTTTTCGATAAATAAACAAATACTACCTATGATTACTAAAGCAAGAACAATAAAGCGATTTTTATTAGGGATGAAAAGAAAGGAGCAGCTAAGTAAAAATGCGCCTAAAACACTGTATGTAAAATGGAGGATTTCACTCTGAAAAAAATGATCGACCAAATATAAAATTGTCATGAAATAGCTAAGGACTCCTAAAATTCGAATAAATGGATGAGGTGCATGTGTTTCCAATTTTGTTACTCCTTTACCTTTCTAGAATGGGAAAACATCGTTATATGTTTCTATCATTTTATCACAGTAGTTCTTGTATGTGGGAAAGCGAAAAAGGCGAAACATACAAATAATACAGGTTCCCAACCCCTTCATGCTCTAAAATAGGAATAATTCAACGATATATAATTATAATATATTGATAGATATTATAAGGAACGAGCAACTTTAAAAACAGATAAACGAAAGAAGTGTAATGAAAGCGTTTTCTATAAACGGGAGGTTAAATACTATGGCAGAAGTTGTCTCCATTATGGCAGGGAATGTATGGAAGGTATTAGTTCAGGTCGGCGAGGAAGTGGAAGAGGGTCAAGATGTTGTGATCTTAGAATCAATGAAAATGGAAATTCCTGTTACTGCTGAAATGACTGGAGTTGTAAAAGAAATAAAAACAAATGAGGGTGATTTTGTCGATGAAGGTGATGTACTAATTGTGATTGAGTAATACATGATGACTATCAATCTATCAGTGATCAATGGTTGAGGAGGGAAACAATTGTCAGTAAATCGATCATTTAATGAACGGGTAGAGTCCATCAAAGCTGGTGGACCATCTAAATACCACGAAAAAAATGCGGAGCAAGGAAAATTATTTGTTCGTGAACGACTAGAATTATTATTTGATGACGGGTTACAAGTTGAAGATTCCCTGTTCGCAAATTGTATGGCAGATGGGTTACCTGCCGATGGAGTTGTGACAGGTATAGGTAAAATAAATGGCAAGACTGTCTGTATTATGGCAAATGACTCTACAGTGAAAGCAGGATCGTGGGGAGCTAAAACGGTGGAAAAAATAATAAGAATTCAAGAGACAGCTGAAAAGTTGAGTGTCCCCCTTATCTATTTAGTCGATTCCGCAGGTGCACGGATAACGGATCAGATTGACATGTTCCCCGGAAGAAGGGGCGCTGGTCGTATCTTCTATAATCAAGTGAAATTATCTGGGAAAATCCCTCAAATTTGTTTATTATTTGGTCCATCTGCAGCTGGAGGGGCCTATATTCCTGCATTTTGTGATGTTGTCATCATGGTTGAGGGTAATGCATCGATGTATTTAGGATCTCCAAGGATGGCAGAAATGGTCATAGGTGAAAAAGTTTCTCTTGAAGAAATGGGTGGTGCACGAATGCATTGTTCCGTCTCAGGCTGTGGTGACATTTTAGCAAAATCTGAGGAAGAAGCAATAAAGCTTTTAAGAAATTATCTTTCATACTTTCCGTCCAATTACTCGGAGAAACCTCCAAGTATAGAAGCACTTGCTCCAAAGAAGTTTGAAAAAAAATTAGAAGACATCATTCCAAAGAATCAGAATGCCCCGTTTAATATGATGGATTTAATCGAGAGAATCATTGATCAAGATTCATTTTTTGAAATTAAAAAATTATTTGCACCTGAACTTATTACTGGTTTTTGCAGAATGAACGGTCAGTCAGTAGGGATTATTGCCAATCAACCTCGCATAAAAGGTGGCGTTCTCTTTCATGATTCTGCCGATAAAGCAGCTAAGTTTATCACTCTTTGTGATGCCTTTAATATCCCTCTCCTCTTTTTAGCAGACATTCCTGGTTTTATGATTGGTACAAAGGTTGAGCGAGCTGGAATTATTCGACATGGAGCGAAAATGATTTCTGCCATGTCAGAGGCAACTGTCCCAAAGATTTCAGTCATTGTGCGTAAGGCATACGGGGCAGGGCTCTATGCGATGGCAGGCCCAGCTTTTGAGCCGGATTGTTGTTTAGCTCTTCCAAGTGCATCGATTGCAGTGATGGGTCCAGAAGCTGCTATTAATGCGGTCTATGCAAATAAAATCGCAAGCTTACCTGAAGAAGAACGAGCTGCCTATATTGCACAAAAACGAGAGGAATATAAAAAAGATATCGATATTTACCGCTTAGCTTCAGAAATGATTATTGACGGTGTTGTACCCGCAAACTCTCTAAGAAATGAACTGCTTTCACGTTTGGATGTTTACATGTCTAAGTACGTTGTTTTTTCAGATCGAAAACATCCTGTTTATCCAGTGTAAGGAAATGAGAGATTGGTGGAAGGTGAGGGAGAGAGATGAAGTCAATTGTAACATCATTCTTAGAAGCCGTAAGCGAGATAAAAGATGGAGCTACCGTCCTAGTTGGTGGCTTTGGTCTTGTAGGAATTCCAGAAAATCTTATAAAAACTCTTTGTCATACAGGAGTAAAGAATCTGACTGTGATATCGAATAATTGTGGAGTTGATGACTGGGGGTTGGGGTTGCTTTTAAAAAATAAGCAGATCAAGAAAATGGTTTCCTCCTATGTTGGAGAAAATAAAGAATTTGAGCGACAAGTGTTAAATGGGGAATTAGAAGTTGAACTTATTCCACAAGGGACGTTAGCCGAGAAAATTCGTGCAGGGGGAGCCGGTATCCCTGCCTTTTATACTCCTGCAGGGGTTGGAACACCAGTCGCAGCCGGACGTGAAACACGCTTCTTTCATGGAAAGGAATACTTACTTGAAGAGGGAATTACTGCTGATTTTAGTTTGATTCGTGCGTTGAAAGCAGATAGGATGGGCAATCTTATTTACAATAAAACAGCGCAAAACTTTAATCCTATGATGGCTGCTGCTGGAAAGATTACAATCGCTGAGGTAGAAGAACTAGTAGAGGTAGGAGATCTTCCTCCAGATCAGATTCATACTCCTGGTATCTATGTTCAAAAAGTAATTGTAGGGAAACAGGAAAAACGAATTGAAAGATTAACAGTTAAGAAATAGAAAAACTGTCATTACTTATTGCAGATTGTCGTTTACATTTCTAAAGAGAGGTGACATAGATGTCTGAGAATATCCGGGAAAAGATTGCAAGGAGAGCAGAATTAGAAATCCAGAGTGGCTTTTATGTAAACCTAGGAATTGGAATGCCGACATTAGTTGCAGATTTTCTTTCACCGAATAAGGAAGTTGTTTTGCAATCAGAAAATGGTCTGTTAGGGATCGGTCCCTACCCTCGTATCGCTGAAGTTGACCCTGACTTAATCAATGCTGGAAAAGAAACGGTGACTGCCGCAAAGGGCGCAAGCTTTTTTAGTAGTGCAGAATCCTTTGGAATGATTCGTGGTGGGCATATTGATCTCGCCATTTTAGGTGGGATGGAAGTATCGGAAACTGGCGATCTCGCAAATTGGATGATACCTGGAAAAATGATAAAAGGAATGGGCGGTGCCATGGATCTTGTTCATGGGGCAAAAAAAATCATTGTCATTATGGAGCACACGAGTAAAAATGGAAAGTCCAAAATTGTCAAACAATGTGGACTACCGTTAACTGGTAAAGGTGTTGTAAACAGAATTATTACAGACCGAGCGGTTATCGATGTTACGCAAACGGGGTTAAAACTAGTAGAAGTTGCAAAGGGGTATACAGTAGAGGAAATTGTTAAAGCGACAGAGCCAAATTTCATTATGGATGAAAATATTAAACTTGAAGCTTATTAAATTCATCATAAATTTATGCAAGATGTATGAAAACATCAAGGGAAGGAATGAACATCAAATGAATTTTGACTTAACAAAAGAACAAATGATGTTACGGAAGCTCGTTCAAGATTTTGCAGAATCGGAAGTGGCACCTAGTGCGGATGAACGGGATCGCACAGGTGCCTTTCCAAAAGAAATCGTAAAAAAATTAGCTGACCTTGGACTAATGGGTCTTCCTTTTCCCGAAGAATATGGTGGTTCTGAAGCAGATACCATTAGTTTTTCGATTGCGGTTGAAGAGTTAAGTAAAGTCTGTGGGTCCACTGGTATTACGTACTCGGCTCATATTTCGTTAGGTGGGGCGCCGATTCATTTATTTGGGACAGATGAACAAAAGAAAAAATATTTAACCCCTCTTTGTACGGGAGAATACTTAGGAGCTTTTGGACTGACAGAACCGAATGCAGGTTCTGATGCCGGGGGGACTCAAACAACTGCTGTGCTTCATGAAGACAAGTGGAACATAAATGGTTCGAAATGCTTTATCACGAATGCTAGTTATGCAAAAAATCTTGCTATTACAGCCGTTACCGATCGGACAAAAGGAACAAATGGAATTAGTGCTTTTATCGTTTCAACAGAAGCGCCTGGCTTTAAAGTGATCAATAACTATGAAAAAATGGGCCTACATTCCTCGGATACAGCTGAATTAATCATTGAAAATGTAAGTGTCCCTAAAGAAAACCTTCTTGGTATTGAAGGTAATGGCTATAAACAATTTCTAGCAACACTTGACGGAGGAAGAATTGGAATTGGAGCAATGGCAGTGGGGATAGCACAAGGAGCTTATGAAAAATCTCTTCAGTATGCTAATGAACGAAAACAATTTGGAAAAAGCATTTCAAATTTCCAAGCCATTCAATTTAAATTAGCCGATATGGCCATGTATATCGAGCTTGCACGAAACATGGTATATAAGGCTGCCTGGTTAAAGGATCAAGGCAGAAGATTTAAAAAGGAAGCCGCCATGGCGAAGCTATTTGCGACTGAAATGTGCATGAAAGTATGTGATCAAGCAATTCAAATTCATGGTGGCTACGGATATATGAAGGAATATCAAGTGGAGCGATTTTTCCGAGATGCTAAGCTGTTGGAAATAGGTGAGGGAACATCTGAAGTACAACGTATGGTCATTGCCCGCCAAATAGGTTGTTAGCGTAAGGAGGTAAAATATGTTTAAAAAAATAATGGTGGCGAATAGGGGAGAAATTGCAGTAAGGATTATGAGAACCTGTCAGTCATTAGGGATCTCAACCGTAGGAGTATATTCTGAAGCGGATATGGATGCTCCGCATGTGAAAATGGCAGACGAATCATACCTACTTGGGGGTTCACGTGTTTCTGATAGTTATATAAATATCGAAAAGATATTGCGAATAGCATCCATTTCAAAAGCAGATGCGATCCATCCTGGATATGGGTTTCTCTCTGAAAATGCTGATTTCGCACGAAGATGTGAGGAGGTCGGTCTTGTTTTTATCGGTCCGACTCCTGAGGTAATCGCATCGATGGGGAGTAAAATTGAAGCGAGAAAGGCGATGGAAAAAGCAGGTGTACCGGTTGTTCCAGGTATTACATTTCCATTAACAGATGTTTCTGAAGCAATAAAAGTTTCAGAGGAAATTGGTTACCCAGTTATGTTAAAGGCTTCGGCAGGTGGTGGTGGGATCGGAATGCAAATGGTTCGAGACACAGCTGAGCTTCGGAAAGCATTTGAAAGTAATCAAAAAAGAGCTTCTACCTTTTTTGGTGATGGTGCCATGTACATAGAAAAATATATAGAAAATCCTAGGCATATAGAAATTCAAATTCTATCAGATCAACTAGGAAATACAGTCTTTCTATGGGAAAGAGAGTGTTCCATTCAACGTCGTCATCAAAAGGTCGTCGAAGAAGCTCCTTCTAACTATCTTGATGAAGGAACAAGAAAGAAAATGGGGGAAA
>JBEQAC010000030.1:0-21971 GCA_041640535.1 Bacillaceae bacterium | reverse complement strand
AAATGAATATGTTTTAGGAGCGTCTACTTGCATCTTTGTTTTCGTTTCGTTATTTAAGTAATAATATACAAAGCTTTCGGCAAAGTATTCTTCTGGATAATAGATAAAGTAATTACGGTTTGGAAATAATTTTGGAGCTTCTTCTCTCCAGATTTCTTGAAATGCTTTATTGCTTCGAACAGAATTAAATACAAATTTATCAACACTATGGGCAAGTTCATGTAATTCTAAATTCATGGAGCCGTGACCTTTACCTATTTGACTATGACCTATTTTCACTAAAACCGTACGTGAGCCGCCAATACCAGGTACATCATCCCATATTGGCCCTGTTTCACTATATCCTCGAGGCTTCGTTCCTTTCAAATGTGCTGCCGTTGGAAGGTCCGTTAATTGACCATTAAATAGGATTATTTGAATATTCTCTGCTACTAATTTTGATAAAATACGCTTATCGATTTCACCAAGTCTCTGAATAATCAAGATTGCTTCATTTTCATTAAACTCATTTTCTGGTAAAACAATAAGGTCTTCTAATAAATCATAATGAGAGATTAAATCTTGATAAATAAAAAAAGTAATAGATTGATAGTTTTTAAGAGGTATTCCAAATGACGATGCGTCACCGTGATTGGATGTTGAAGGAACAATTAATGTAAGGAAGAGAAAGAAAACGATTAAAATCTTCACTGTGATCACCTTATTTCTTGATGAAATTCATGTTGTAAATAACTAACCTCGTAATCTAGCAGAATAAATTTATCAAATTGTTACAAATATTATAACATTTCAAAAATATGATAGCAAAATAATTTTTCACTGGACATTCACCCATTTATTTGGCAAAGCATATGCTGTTTTATGTATATAAGTATAGGGTGTGAATGATGAGATTCAAAAAAGTAAAAAGTAAGGAAGAGACCGAAAAATTGTTAGCTGAAATTACAGAAGTCTCTTCCCGAAGTAGCCTCATTTATATAGATTTAATTACCGTATCCCTTTTTTTCACGTTAATCATTCGTTCATATGTTCAGCAAAATCACTCCCTTTTCGTCGTAGCCATGATTACGTACCTATTATTTGTTCTTATTTTTCATCTCGTTCACTTCATCGTTCATAAGGATAAATAATAACTAAAAAATAGGAAAAAGGCTTACCTCGAATATTAAAATCGAGATAAGCCTTTTTAACTTAGCTAAGCCATTGTGGTGGCGTATTTTTAGACCAATAAATATCACCCAGCTGATGATGAGATTGGAAATTATCGTGATGGGTGTGATAATGGAAATTAAACCAGTAACCTTCGTGCGGTGGTTGATCTCGTCTAACATGAAAACGTATAATATCTTTCCCTGTTGTTTTATCATAAATATGAAATATTTTCTCACTTGTTCCACCACTTGGTTTTTCAGTAACCTCTAAGCTATGTAAAGCTTCTTCAGGATAATCCTCGGCTACATGTGAAATGACTGCTTCAATTTGTGGTAGGATATCATGATAAAATTCACTTTCTATTATAGGTGCAATTTTTGAACCGAATTTTTCGATTGATTGTGTTTCTGCTTTCTCAAGTGCATAATGAATAAAGCTTGATTTTACATTTAAGATCGACTCTTCTATTGTTTCTTTTTCGAATGAAAAGTGATCGTTCGTTACTGATGAATGATTTATAACATCTCTTTTTGTAGGCTCATTTGATTTTATTTCCTGCATGGTCAGAGCAGGAGGTGGAGCTACCATCCCCAACGTCACAATGGAAAAAGTGACGAGAAGCGCTTTCCTAATCCATCTTTGCATCGTACATTTCTTCCTTTCAGGTAAGACAATTAATCTAGTACACCATAATTTTACCATATTTAATTTAAAGTTTCGACTATTATAATAGTAAACTTTAGAATATTAATTCATTAAGCCCAACTTCCTCATCATCAAAAAATCAATTCACTAAAGTTCATAAATTGTTCACAGTTTGTTAAAATATAGATAAAGGAAAATTTTTTTAAAAAAAAGGGGGGTTGGAGAATGGGAATTGATGCTGTTTTCGTCGTTTTAAGTTTTTTAACGCTTGGCTATATGATCTTTCTAAATGTTACAGATTAAAACAAAAAAGCTGGAAGCGATTAGATAACATCCTACCGTTCCCAGCTTCTCTTTATATCTTGATCGTACCAAAATGGAATTTCGCTGTTTTTCTCTTTTTTACAGTAAAGCCTAATTGCTTAAAACGATCACTTTTCCAATGATCCTTTAACACGATTTTACTTTTAGCAACACGTTTTGCTTCATCAATCGTTTCTAATGTTATCTGTGATTTTATCCCTAGCTGTCTTAACCCATTCAGTCCGTTTGACTCATCGATTGTTTCTTCAAACATAGGATCAAAATAAACGACATCAAAGCTCCTGTCACTACATTCCTTCAAAAAGCTTAGGTGATCCATGTGGACAACTTGAATTCTGTTCATTGCACGATTTATATCGTTCTGCCCGCTTTCCCAACTGTTTAAACCTTTAGTTACGATATAGGCTAAATATTTATTTCCTTCTATTCCCATTACTTTACCTAAATGACCAACGGCATAGCTAGCAACAATACTATCTGACCCTAAACCTATTGTACAATCTAAAAAAGAATCTCCTAACTTAAGCTCCGAACTTTCAATAAGAGGATCACTTTCCCCCTTAATCAAGCGCTTGACCCGAAACATCGCTGAATTAGGATGAAAAAACATTGGTTCACCAGCATGTTGAAAATGAATTTCTAAACGATCTTTTCCAACAACTAAAACATCTTCCTTTAACTGGTGTTGGAGCTCTTTTATAGAATGCTTGTTGCGACTAACAAAGGGAATGTTCAATTCTATAGATACCTGTTTTGCATATTGAATCATACTTAAATTTGTTCTTCCTGCTGTTGTAACAATCACACTCTCACCTTATTCATAGGAAAAAAGGATGTCACCGACACCCTTATAACCTGTTTTTCCATATATGCTCTTATTCGCAATGCTCGTTAAAAGCATTTTTTAAATTTTCCATGATATGTTCAATTGAATATGATTCAATTTCGTGACGTGGAATAAAGTGAACGACTTCTTTTCCTTTAAGCAAAGCCATTGATGGTGATGATGGTTCAAAGCCTGTAAAATATTCTCTCATTTGAGCAGTTGCTTCTTTATCCTGTCCAGCAAATACTGTTACAAGATGTGTTGGTTTCTTTTCAGCATTTAGAACTGCTTGTGTCGCTGCAGGTCTTGCTAATCCAGCAGCACAACCACAGACAGAATTAACAACAACTAGCGTTGTTCCTTCTACATTTTCCATGTATTCTTTCACTTCTTCAGAAGTGGTAAGCTCTTTAAAACCAGCATTAACAAGTTCTTTTCTCATCGGAACGACAACTTGTCTCATATATTCTTCATATGCCATTGACATGTAAAAAACCTCCATTTTAATTTATTACTATACTATGACATTAATCGGATTTGTATTAAAAATCAAACCTATATTTATATTAACTTAACGCTAGGATTTTCTACTTTCCGTCATTTGCTTCCATACAGACCCTTTTGCTTCTTCACCCCCTTCAATTCTTTCAATTGCAAGTTTTATTTGCATACTTACTTCAAATTCAGGATCATCCTGTGCCTCTTTCAGTCCAGGAAGAGCAGTCTCATCCCCTACTTCGTATAAAAACATGGCCGCTCTCCATCGAACCAATTTATTGGGATCTTTTAGCGCTTCAATCATAGGTCCGATGGCATCTTCATTTCCTATATCTGATAAGCAGTCCCCTGCTGTTCTTCTTACTGTTACCGATTTATCTTTTAGTGCTCTATAAAGTAAGGGAAGAACGTTAGGTGATTCAATCATCCCAAGGTATACTGTAGCTAATCGGCGAATCGAAGCTTTCTCGTCATTTAATGCTTTATCCAGGACATGAATATCGTCTTCTGTTGGATCCATTTGCTCTAACGCAGCATAACGTTTCGTCCACTCCGGATCTTCGAGCATTTCTTCTGTTACTTTATACCTCTTTCTTTTTTGAACATTAACAGCTGCTTCCTTATTTGAGACAATCTCTAATAATCGCTTCATTCGTTCTTCGGTATAAGCAGCTGCTAACTCTTCTACAACTTCTTTACCAATATCCTCTAGGTTACCGTACCGAACTCCTTGCTCTTTCCAAGCACGTTCTACCACCACGTTATCCGAATTTTTTTGGGCCTCAATAGACGCATTGATAAATCTCTCAGGCAATCCAAAACGTTGCTCCTGTGTTGAGTCGACTAATTTTACCTGCATCGGTATCCCTTTAAACATTTGAACGAATACCTTTACTTCTCCAAAATGCTCATCAATCTGTTGTTCACTTGCTTGTGAATCCCCTTCCTCTCCAAACGCCATACGTACTTTAGATAATATTTCTTTCCAATCAAACTTCGCATTCCGTTCAACTGCTAAAAAATCAGCAACATGATAGACCCCTTTTACTCCTTCTATTTGGAGAATCTCCTTAATTTCTGCTGGAGCTTCCTCGATATTCGTTAACTTGTAATTATTACTTTTCCCTGCAGGTAATTCTTCACTTAGGTTAATTTTCATTGTATTTGGACTAGGTGTTGGTTCAATCGATACGATTTTCATATACAAATCCGCTCCTTTAATAAATATATACATATAATTGTTGATTTTACCATATGGGTAAAGTTGTTTTCCATTTAGACACTTTAGTTATATTTTCTTACATCTTTAAAAAATGGAATATTTACTCCTTTACCAAATAAAATTTAAGGGTATTTGAATTTTTATTTTTTCATCAAGGAGGACACAATGAATGAGGGCACCCATAGGTACAAAAGAAGCTCTAATCGTTACATCCGTTGCAGCAGCAGGATTTTTTCTAGCTTCCCCGTCTACAATTGCCGCAGCTGAACCAAAAGAACTTACACCAGAAACATTTTACGAAAATTTCTTTAATTCAGATCATATTCTCCAATATGGTCATACAGGAAATAACGTTCGAATTCTACAACTCGAACTGTTGAAATTAAATTTTTACTTTGATCAAATTGATGGTTATTATGGACCAAATACCCAAGAAGCGGTTAGAAAGCTTCAAACTAAATATCGTTTAAAACCAGATGGAATTGCCGGCACAGAAACGATTGAAAAACTGAACGAATTACTCGTGAAACCAAAGCCTGATACTTTATCACTCGGAGATGAAGGGGTCGAAGTTGAACAATTGCAAACAAGACTAAAGCGTTTAGATTATTATCACGGGCGGGTTGATGGTCGTTTTGGTAGATTGACCGAAGATAGTATTAAGTACTACCAAACAAAACATAAATTGGAGGTAACTGGTATAGCCTCAGAAGAAACCGTTCTTCATCTTATGAAAAATAAGAATGTGAAAGGTATAAGGATCAATACCATCACTAGTACAGCATCACAAACTATTACAGCACCAATTTCAGTTGCTTCTCAAACTCATGAAAAAACAGTTAAAAAAGAATTAAAAGTACATAATGATCAAAAAAATTCTGTTGATACATCCATTATTGCCATTGCAAAAAAACATATCGGAACACCTTATGTCTGGGGAGGTACACAACCTGGAGGCTTTGATTGTAGCGGATTTTTAACATATGTATTTACCCAAAAGGGAGTAAATATTCCTAGAACTGTAAATGAAATTTGGAATTACGGTACTTCTGTTGAAAAACTAAGTGTCGGTGACCTAGTTTTTTTTCAAACTTATAAAAAGGGCCCCTCACACGCAGGAATCTATCTTGGCGACGGGAAATTTGTACACGCAGATTCTACACATGGCATTACGGTTACGGAAATGAGTATGAGCTATTGGAAAGACCGATATCTTGGAGCGAAACGAATCGTTCAGTATTAATATCTTCGGTTTGATTTATACATATATATGGAAATGACCTTGTTTATCGTCATCTCCATATATATGCTCTATAAATCTAGAAGTGAATACTTACAGATTCTCAACGATTTCAGATAACTCGGTCCATCTTTCAATTAACTGGTCAAGTTTCTTATTCTCCATCTCAAGCTCTTCAGTTAACCTTGCTGCCAGTTGATAATCACTTCCTGCACCATCGATTTCATTTTGCAATAGGTTGCATTTTTCTTCCTGTGAGGAAATCTTTCCTTCTATTTCTTCCCACTCTTTTTGTTCTTTATAGGAAAGTTTTGTCTTTGGTTTTTCCTGCTGCTTATATGCTTTAGGAGCTTCTTTTACATCATCTTCCTTCTGGATACTCAAAATCGTTTCAAGATATTCGGAATAGGAGCCAAATTGCTCACTTATTCTTCCACTTCCTTCAAAAATAAGGAGCTGATCTGCTACTTTATCTAAAAAATAACGGTCATGTGAAACTGTCACTACCACTCCAGGAAAATCTTCTAGATAATCTTCCAATACTGTAAGGGTATGAGTATCTAAATCGTTTGTAGGTTCATCCATTAGCAGTACATTTGGTTCGTCCATTAATATTTTTAACAAGTAAAGCCGACGACGCTCTCCACCTGAAAGTTTCCTAATTGGTGTACCATGGGTATTCATAGGGAACAAGAACCGTTCAAGCATCTGAGCAGCGGATATAAGTTTACCATCGGTTGTATGGATGGCCTCAGCGGTTTCTTTTATATATTCAATCATTCGTTTATTTAGGTCCATGTCATTATTTTCTTGAGTGTAATATCCAATTTTCACTGTTTGTCCTACTTCAATATCTCCATGATCAGGAACAATATGGCCAGCTAAAAGATTTAATAAGGTTGATTTTCCACTTCCGTTTTTACCAACAATTCCAATTCGATCATGCGGCTTTATAATGAAGGTAAAGTCATGAATGAGCTTAAGGTTCTCATATGATTTTGACACTTCATTTATTTCAAAAACTTTCTTTCCGAGTCGACTTGCACCTAGAGATACGTCAACTCTATCCGAAACATTGATACTAGGAGCTTTTTCTATGTCTTCAAACCTTTTTATTCTTGCTTTTTGTTTTGTTGTCCGGGCTTTTGCCCCTCGTCGTATCCAGGCTAATTCCCTTCGATAAAGGTTTTGTCTTTTTAGCTCTGTTGATTGTTCCTGTTCTATTCTCATCGCTTTCGCTTCCAAAAATGCACCATAATTGCCAGTATAGGTGTAGAGATTTCCATTATCTATTTCTACAATTCGATTGGTTACGCGGTCGAGAAAATAACGATCATGTGTCACCAATAATAGGGCGCCATTATATTTTGATAAGTAATCTTCCAACCATGAAATCGTCTCATAATCTAGGTGATTTGTTGGTTCATCTAATATTAGTAAATCAGGAGTCTCGATTAAACTTTGAGCTAAAGCGATGCGCTTCTTTTGCCCCCCTGACAATTCTCCAACACGCCTCGAGAAATCATGAATGCCAAGCTTTGTGAGTACGGCCTTCGCATTTGAATTTGCCTCCCATGCATTCATCATGTCCATCCTTTGTTGGATAGGATATAAATCTTGTTGTGCTTTCTCGTCGTATGGATCCTGTTCAAGCTTCAACATGATTTCTTCATATTCCTTTAACAACTGTATAAGCGGTGTGTTCCCATGAAAGATCTGCTCTAAAACTGTATGATTTTCAATGAATTCAGGCTGCTGTGCTAAATAGCTAATTGTATACCCTTTCGATTTGGTGATTATCCCTGTATCGGAATCCTCAAGACCAGCAATAATCTTAAGTAATGTTGATTTCCCAGTCCCGTTTACACCTATAATTCCTATACGATCATTATCTACAATACTGAACGATATCTGATTAAAAAGAGTCTTTTCATTATAGCTTTTTGATAAATTTTCAACTGTTAGAAGTCTCATCGTTGCCCATTCCATTCTTTAAAAAATTGTTCTAAATAAACCTCCATAAACTGATGTCGCTCTTTTGCAATTTGACGAGCAGATTCAGTATTTAATGTACCTTGAAGTTTTAATAGCTTTTCATAAAAGTGATTAATCGCAGTCGATTGACCATTTCGATACTCTTCCTTTGTTAGACTCTCTCTTACAGGTATTGTTGGTTCATAAATTAAATCTCCTTTTGAACCAGCATAGGCAAAGGTTCTTGCAATCCCAATCGCACCTATGGCATCGAGTCGGTCAGCATCTTGTACAATTTTTCCTTCTATCGTTTTCATTTTAGTTTGATTTCCACCCTTAAAGGACATGGTAGAAATAATTTCTAAGACTTCTAGAGATAAGCTTTGAGGGATTTCAAGAAAATCTAACCAATTTTTCACTTTTTTCAATCCCTCCTCCTCAGAAGGATTAAGCTTTTCATCCGCGATATCATGTAGAAGTGCTGCTAGTTCGATGAGAAAAAGATCTGCATCTTCTTGTTCACCTATTCTCCTTGCCATTGTTCTCACTCTTGCTATATGCCACCAATCATGACCGCTGTTTTCATCTTTAAGGATATCAAAAACAAATTGCTCTGTTTTATTTAAAAGTAATTGTTTATTTGCCATTTCACACCACCTAATCTTTATCCGCTAATCAGAATTTATCTACGTAAATTCTGAACGCATAAGTGCAACTACCCCTCTGTCTTCGCCTTACGGCTTGCCAATCGGCGAGTTTTCTTTATTTTACACTATTTAGTTACCCAATGTGTACTCGATTAATGAAGGACCAAGATTTTGTCATGCACATATATTATAGAAGAAAGAAAATAGTAACGATTTAAATTCCTTCATAAAGAGGTGAAATAACGAATATGAATGCAGGTCAAATAGGGACAGCTTGGTATGGACGGCATATTGTTTTTATAAGATGCAATCCTTTCACAAATGAATTCATTAAGCTTGATAAAAGTCTTCATGCACCAACAGAACCCCCACATAAGAATTGTGCAGAAACGGTTGCGCAATTTGTTAGTATTGGTTATAAGGTCATCTCCGTTGTCCCGATCTCTCAATTTGAAGTTCAGTACGTGTTAATGAAATAAAACGAAAAGGCAATCCCTATCAAAGTTGGGAATTGCCTCTAATTCTATTTAAATTGTGGAATTTCAAGTGTTATATGATATGAATCTAGCAAGCTATATAAATTGTAAATTTGTCTTACTTGCTTTGATGCCCAGCCTATATCTGTTGCATACTGATGGGTTGCCACTCCTTTTAAAACAGCTCCGTTTGGATTCCATCTCATTTTATAAATGGTGTCCTGACCTTTATTGATATAGCCCTGAGAAATAAATTGCGCTCCACCAATAATCGCTAGCTCAGGAGTAAACCAACCAGCTTTATAGGCATACTCAGCACCACTTTGGACAGCTGTTCCATCAAACGCACCAATCCCGTACATATTATAAACAACCTGACCATTAATCTCAACGCCTCTTGCAAGTTGAGATGCACCATTCCCTGTTTCAAGTAAGGCATGGGCAATAAGGTAGACCTCGTTTACACCAAATAACTCTCCTGCAGTAATAAAAGCGGCAGCTTGTCCAGATAAAATCCCTTTTCCTGTAAGTATTTTTTGATTAACTTCTGATATATCTAAATTAGTAGTTTCTGATAATTTAAGGAACTGCAGCGATTCTACTGAACTATTTATAAAGTTACTTGGATTTAAATAGTATTTAACATCCTCGGGACTCGCATTTACCCAGGATTTATTGAATTGTACTTGATACCACATATGACCGTCTGATCCTACTTGTGCTGAAACAATTTGTAAGGTTTGTCCATTTGTCACCTGACCCACTACCCAAAAGTTCGTACCAGCACCGCCTCGAACATTCCAAGTTCCTTTTACTGTACCATTTGTAGGGGTCTCAGGATGATTTAGCACTAGGGCATCTTCTCTTATGTATGTAGCATATTTTCTATCAGTTTGAGGTAACACCGCCATTTGAAGATTCGTCATTCTATCTAAAGTAATATCATAACTTGCGAAATTTTGACTTATAGTTCCTTTTAAAGAACCAGGATTATTAATGACAGAGCTTGATAAAAATTGAGAGCTCACAAAACCAGTATGACCGTTTGCAGCAACTTTTGCCCAACCATTTTCTTCTGATAAAACAGTAACAACTGTTCCACGGCCAAGACGAGTAATAATAGTAGCAGTTGTAGATGCAGCTGATCTCATGTTTAAATTTGAGCCGCTTGCTACATCCACATATTTATATACGGTATCTGACACTCCCTCTTGTTCAGCAGGACTAGGTTCAACATTCGTATCTGGTTGAGGGTTTTGACTAGGATCTGCTTCTGAATCCGGCTGAGGATTTGGTGCAGGTTCATTATTTGGTTCTGGCTGTTTGTTCTCCTCGGGTTGTGTGTGTGAATCCTCCTGTTTTGGTGGTTCAGTACCAGGATTAACTGGTTTTGTTGTAGAAAGAAATGATGAATTAACATAACCATCATGACCGTAAACATGTATTTTCGCCCATCCATTTGATTCCGAATATACTTGCACTTCAACGCCACGAGCAATTTTAACAAGAATTGACGCACTTATAGAAGGACTTGTACGCATATTTAAACTAGAACCAAGGCTTACATTTACATATTGAGTCGTTTTGTTTTCAATTTCCTCTGTAATCGGTTCTTCCTTCTCTGCCACACCAGGCTTTTCACTAGAAAGATATTTTGAACTAACAAACCCTTCTTTTCCGTCTACACGAACTTTGGTCCAGGAGCTAAGTTCCGAAAGGACGACAACCTCCGTACCTCTTGATAGTTTTCCAATCACGGTCGCACTACTAGATGCGCTCGACCTTAGATTAAGACTTGAAGTTGAAGTGATATTTACAAATTTTTTGACTTCTACTACTTGTGCTGGAGGAGTTGGTTTTTCAGTACCTGGTTTAGTTGAAGTAAGAAAAGCAATGCTTACATATCCTTCTTGTCCATATGCTCTAACTTTTGCCCAACCATTTGACTCAGAATACACGATAACTTCAACACCTCTAGCTAATTTAGTTATTACAGAAGCACTAGAAGATGCACTTTTCCTCATATTTAAGCTTGAACCAGAACTTACATTGACATATTTTGTTGTTGTCACAATTGGCTGTTGCTGAGTAGGAGCTGCTCCAGGTTTGTTTTGAGATAGGAACTGTGAGCTTACAAAGCCTTCCTTTCCATTAACTCGTACTTTTGCCCAACCATTTGATTCAGAAATAACGGTTAACTCGGTATCTCTATTTAATTTACTTATGATTGAACTGGAGGTAGATGCACTGCTACGCATATTCAATACAGAGCCTTGACTTACATTGACAAACTTCGTGACTAAAGTCTGATTGTTTTCTGGTACATTTGTATGATTTTTAGCGTTTGAGGTAACAAGATAGGTTGAACTCACAAACCCTTCTTTTCCATTTACTTTTACCTTTGCCCACCCATTTGCTTCAGATATGACAGATACCTCTGTTCCATTTGTTAGTTTAGCCAAAATGGAAGAATTTGTGGATGCTGCTGATCTTAAATTTAAATTTGAACCACTAGATACACTTACATATTTCACCGTTATTCTCGGTTCTGAAGATGAAGCCGTTGCGACATTCGCTAAGTACTCAGAACGTACATAGCCGTCTCTACCATTAACTTGTATCTTTGCCCAACCATTAGACTCAGAATATACAAGCACCTGGGTGCCTCTTGCTAGTTTTGTTAAAATACTTGAAGTCGTTGAAGGACTTATCCGCATATTTAAGTTAGTACCTGGAGTTACATTTACACTCTTTATATATGTATTTGCCTGATTAGCATTCGTTATGTTTGAATTTGATGGAATTGCTGCTGCTTGGATTGACTTTTCAAAAGCTGGGGTAGATAAAACAGCAAAACAGATTGTTGGAATAATAATTTTTTTCATCGCCATCTCCTTATTAATCTATTTATTTAAAGTTTAATAAACGATTAAAAAATAGTTAAATAGTCGTGCTCATAATTAATATTAACATAATTTACATGTTTACAAATGAAAAATTTGCAGATTTAAGAAAAAAAGAGTCAAAATTGGCTGTAAATTTGAGGTGGGTATTGTAGAAAAAAGAAAAAAAGAAGCGAAACCCATGGGGTTCGCTGTTTTCAAACTTTTTATTTTAGTAACTCTTCAATATCATTTTTTATATCACTTGGATTTGTTTGAGGGGCGTAGCGCTGAACAACCTCACCGTTTCTATCAACTAAAAATTTAGTGAAATTCCATTTAACTGCTTTTAGACCTAACACACCAGGTGCATGCTCGGTTAAATATGTAAATAAAGGGTGTGCATTTTCACCTTTTACATCGGTCTTAGCAAACATTGGAAATGTGACCCCATATTCCATTTTACAAAAGCTCGCAATTTCCTCATTGTTCCCAGGCTCCTGATTCATAAATTGATTACTAGGAAAACCTAATACTACCAGCCCCTGATCTTTATATTGATTATAAAGCTCTTCCAGTTGAGTATATTGCGGAGTAAAGCCACATTTACTTGCTGTGTTAACGATCAAAAGGACCTTACCACGATAATGTTCTATGGATTGTTCTGAACCATCAATTGTCTGAAACGTAATATTATATAAAGTCACTTAACCCCCACCTTTCATGGTTCCTTACAGTTACTCATTTATAACATAAGATGAAGTACATCCAATGTTTCATAGATATAAGATATTAACTCTGGGAAATCATCAATATGCTCTTCGCCAATAAGCCGATTAAAATCAATTTTCACTGTGTTCATTACCTGTTGATCTCCTTCACTAAAAGGAAAACTCAGAAGTTGCGAAATTGTTCGTTCTTTTCCCCAAATGGCTTGTAATTTTGTTTCTATATTGGGACATATTTCTCTATAATTTGAAATGTTCATGATAAATTCAATCCCTATAGAACAGCCCGCTGACTCCCCTAAACCTTCTAATAACTCCATCGAAATATTCTTAAGATCCATTTTCAAAGTAATTGCTGCGCATTTTAAATTAGGATGATGTAGCTCATTTCTAAACATGATTTTATATTGACGATTCATACTTGCTAATTCAACGATGTCCTGTCGACCGATAACAATAAGTTGACCACTTAAATCAAGGTCATACACAGTACCTTCTAAAATAATCTTTAAATTATCAAAAACAGTTGGATCAAACATCATAATCTCTTAAAATAGCCCCGTGGCTTTTCCAGCTTCATCTACATTCATATTTAAAGCAGCTGGTATTTTTGGTAGTCCAGGCATCGTCATGACATCACCAGTAAGTGCAACAATAAAACCTGCTCCAATTTTCGGACGCAGCTCTCTAATTGTGATCGTGAAATCACGTGGTCTTCCTAATAATAGAGGATTATCTGAAAGTGAGTATTGAGTTTTAGCCATACAGATTGGGTAAGAACCCCAGCCATTCCCTTCAATTTCAACCATTTGTTTCTTTGCCTTAGAAGAAAATTCTACCCCTTTGGCACCATATACGGTTGTAGCAATTGTTTTAATTTTTTCCTCTAATCTATCACTCGTTTTATAAATAGGAGCAAAGTTGTTTTCCATGTGTTCCATGACTTCTAAAACCTTTTTCGCCAAGGAAATTCCACCTTCTCCTCCCTTTTCCCATACTTCTGTTAGAGCAACAGGATATTGATTTTGCTGACACCATTTCTCCACAAACTCAATCTCCTTCGTAGTGTCTGTAATAAAACGATTGATCGCAACGACAAAAGGTAATCCGAATGCTTGCAAAGTTTCAATATGTTTTTGTAAGTTTTCCATTCCAGCAGATAAAGCCGATAGATTTTCAACTTTAAGGTCATCCTTCGGAACTCCACCATGCATCTTTAAAGCTCTTATAGTGGCTACAATAACCACTGCCTCTGGTTTAATTCCTGCTGATTGGGTTTTAATGTTTAAGAATTTCTCAGCACCTAAATCTGCCCCAAAGCCGGCTTCAGTCACCACATAATCACCTAGTTTTGCAGCCATTTTCGTTGCAATTACACTATTACATCCATGGGCAATATTGGCAAATGGCCCCCCGTGAATAATGGCCGGTGTATGTTCAATCGTTTGAACCAAATTAGGTTTAATTGCATCTTTTAGTAAAAGAGTTAAAGCACCTTGGACACCTAGATCACGCACAGTAATAGGAATTTTATTTGTGTTATAGCCAATGACTATATTTGATAATCGTACCCTTAAATCATTTAAATCTTTAGCCAAACAAAAAATAGCCATGATTTCTGATGCGACGGTAATATCAAAGCCATCTTCTCTAGGAACTCCCTGGAATGGTCCACCTAATCCAATCACAACATTCCTAAGTGCTCGATCATTTAAGTCTACAACCCTTTTCCAAACAATTCTTCTTGCATCAAACTGAAGTTCATTCCCTTGATATATATGGTTGTCAATCATGGCTGCAAGAGCATTGTTTGCCGTGGTAATCGCATGGAGATCTCCAGTAAAATGAAGATTAATATCCTCCATTGGAAGAACCTGGGAGTATCCTCCACCTGTTGCTCCTCCCTTTACACCCATTGTAGGACCTAACGATGGTTCTCTCATCGCAATCACTGCACGTTTATTTATTTTTGAAAACGCCTGCCCTAAACCAACAGTTACTGTGGATTTTCCTTCCCCTGCAGGCGTTGGGTTGATAGCTGTGACTAGAATTATTTTCCCATCTTTCTTATGTTCAAATTTCTTAAAAAGATCTAAGCTCAGTTTTGCTTTATAATGACCATAAGGCTCTAAATCTTGATCGTCAATACCAAGACTTTTGGCAATATTATGAACTGGAAGCATGGTAGCTTGCTGAGCAATCTCAATATCAGACTTTACTTTAGAAGTTACTTGCATCATCTTACCCCCTGTGACTTATATGTATTTTCTCACCCACAGTATATATTTTACAACAAAAAAGAATAAGTACTATATTAATTTACCAAACGTTGCCTTCTCAAAACTTTAAAGGGGATATTTTTTTAAAGAAATAAAACTGTATTATTGAAAGTTATCTGAATAATCCCTATAATAGAAAAGACACTTTTATATTTCATTGATTAAGCAGACTATTTTAAGGGGGATGAACAAAGTGCCAATTAATATTCCTCATAATCTTCCAGCAAAAAATATCTTAGAACAAGAGAACATCTTCGTCATGGATGAAGACCGAGCATACCGGCAAGATATTAGGCCTTTAAATATATTAATCTTTAACATCATGCCAGAAAAAGAAAAAACAGAAACACAATTACTTCGTTTATTAGGTAATTCACCATTACAAGTAAATGTAACCTTTATTTATCCAGAAACACATGAAACAAAAACGACGGATCGAAACCATTTAAAGGAATTTTACACCACGTTTTCATCGATTAAACACAAAAAATTTGATGGAATGATCATCACTGGAGCACCTATTGAGCATCTTCAATTTAATGAGGTTAATTATTGGGAAGAATTACAGCAGGTCATGGAATGGACAAAGACAAACGTAACTTCCACCTTACATATTTGTTGGGGAGCACAGGCTGGACTTTTCCATCATTATGGAATAAATAAATATCCACTTCCTACTAAATGTACAGGTGTATTCCTACATCGCCTTTTAAAAAATAATATTAATTTAGTTCGTGGCTTTGATGATTATTATCTTACTCCTCACTCAAGACATACTAGCGTTTCAATTGAGGAAGTGGCAGCAGTACCTGAATTGCAAATCTTATCAGTATCAGATGAAGCAGGATTATGTCTTGTAGCATCATCAGACGGGAAACAAATCTTTTTAACAGGGCACCCGGAATATGACTGTAACACATTAAAAGAAGAATATGAGCGGGATCAAAAAAGAGGAATGATTGCTGATTTACCTGAGAATTACTTCCCAAACAATAATCCGCAAAATGAACCGAAGCATACTTGGCGTTCACATGCGAACCTCTTGTTTTCAAATTGGCTAAATTATTATGTATATCAAGAAACACCATATACATGGGAATAATTATAAAATAAAAAAAACTGCTGTTAGTAAAAAAAATACTAAGGGCAGTTTTTTGATTTTGGCCAGTAAAAAATTAAGATAGATAACAAAAATTACCTAAAGAAAATAACCAGTAATAGAAGATACTACAACAGAGGTTCCACTATCAAAAAAGGAGTAGAGATGATGACTAAAAAATTCAATAAAGGTAGTAAGAATCAAGGCTCTCCTAAAAACGGGCAATACAACGCAGAATTTTCAAGTGAACATGTAGCAGGGGATAACAGTAAAGGAAACAAAAGAAATAAAAGTCAAAAAGACAAGAGCGATTTATACGAATAATGATTAAAGGAAAAGAGACGACTCTTTTCCTTTATCTATTTCATTAATGTTTTGTTTTCTGGAAAAACAAAGGATACTTTTTGTTGATTTTTATCCCATTGGATCATAGCATCAAATACTTTATCATCCTTCTTAAATCCCTTGATTAATCCTGTTTTTCCATCTGTTAATAATTTCTTTGCATTAGTAGGAGAAATTGCCTTACCCATTATTTTCTTCGGTAGCATCAACGAACATTTTGTCTTTTGATAATTTGAACAACCGTAAACCTTCCCTTTATCAATGACATCTCCATTACATAACATACATTTTCCTATTACTGCTCCTGACCTTTGCTTTTTAGGTCCGCTAGCTTCGAATTCAATATGATTAAACTCCCACGAAACAGCTTGTCCCATTGCGTCTTGTACTATTTTTTGGGAAAGCTTCTGTGTCTGAGCCATAAAGGTTTGGGAAGAAGCATTTCCCTTTCCAATTTCCCTTAATCTTTGCTCCCACTTTGCAGTCATTTCCGGTGAAGCTAATATTTTCCCCCCGATTGCTTCTATTAAGATTTGGGCTTTCCTCGTTGCGTAAACCTTGTTTTTTTGTACTTCAATATAATTCCTTTGTTTTAAAAGAGTAATAATACCAGCTCTCGTAGCCTCTGTTCCGAGCCCCTCCGTTTGGGATAATATTTTCTCCAACTCTGCATTATCCAAATGTTTGCCTGCCGTTTTCATTAAGGTTATTAGCTGTCCTTCTGTATACCGATTTGGTGCTTGAGTTTTCCCTTCTTTTATCCTTATTTCTTCAACATGTCCCTGATCGTTTATTTTAAGATCAGGTAATAGCACATCCTCATCCTTCTTGCCATTTTCTTCATCATATAAAACCTTTCTCCAACCATCCTGAAGCTTTTGTTTACCCTTTGTTGTAAATACGGCTCTTTCGTCAACTAAGGTCGTAACCGTTGTATAATCAAAGATAGCTACTTGATAGTGAGCTGCTATCAATCTCCTAGCAATCAGATCATATATTCTTTTCTCATCACCAGAAAGCTTGCTAACCGTTGGTACTTGTTCAGTTGGAATAATGGCATAGTGGTCCGTCACCTTTTTTTCATTTACAAACCTCCGATTATTGATAATCGATGAAACAGGTGTCGGAAAAAATGATTGATACTCTTCTTGCATTTCTAATTTAGTAAAAATCTCTGGAATCAATTTTGCTTCTTCTTTTGTTAGAAAACTAGAGTCAGATCTGTATCTACTAAAAAGTGGACTTAATGAAAGTGGACTTAATGAAATCGGTTTTAAAGCTAATAACTAATAGGAATAAACTTATTATATTACATTTAGTAAATTAGCATCTATAAATGTTTATTTCTTTATAAAGATTGTTTTAATAGGGGAGATTAGTTTAGCAGTTAAGGGGACAGAAAAGAAGAATGTTGTTGTTGATGCAGTATGAAATTAAAATCGGTGAAAAGATGTTGTTTCATTGGATAAATAAAGATGGTTGAATAATAACTGATATACAAAATAAGGGAGTTTCACAAATATTTGTCTAGATGATCGCATTATGAATGTCCGACTTACAGCTAATGCCCATGATACTGGTAGTTCTCCCGATGTTAACCTCACTTGAACATAACTAACCTCCATAAAAAAACCTAGACCTTGCTTATGAATTACTCATGAAGTGTTATTATAACTATTTTAATTTTAAGTGATCTTCTTACATGGGTTTAGACAAAAAGGAGAGTTTTACATAAACTCCGTACTGAAACAAAGCCAGATACGTAAAACAAAAATTACAGAATCTTTACCCTTTTGGATTTCTAATTGCCAAAAGAATTTTGAGTTAAAAAAATGAGAGAGAAGAAAAACGACTGTTCAAAAATGTGGCAGTCGTTATTTTGGTTGTGCTTTCTTTAAATCTTAAAGCAATCTTTTGGAAAGAAGGCTAAAAATACAGCCTTCTTTTTGTTTCTTGGTAGTTTTTTCTAGTTGCATCATTGTATATTTTACCCATTATACCCACATTTTAACATTTGTATTTTTTAATTGAATTGGAGCATAATAATCAGTTTTTATTCTTTTGGGTTGGATACATTATTAACCGAACCACAAAAAAGACAAATGCAAGCGTTATAGTTGACGAATAAAAAGAACTAATAAGCAAAAATTATTTCTTATCATTATTTGAATTTACCTTTTTAGAAATTACTTTATATTGGAAGTCAGGTGGTAAGCATTCTCTAATAAAATGGTCAAATGCTTGTTTAGATTCAAACACGAGTTCACCAATGATTTTATTTTCAATTTCAAGTTCTTTTCCTTTAGCATCAAAAAGTTTTACTTTAAACATCATTTCAGTAACTCCCTATTCGTACCATTACCTTTATTTTATCATATCTATCCTAATTTCTTTGAAATTATCAGTATAAATACTCAAGTCGTTTGACAGACATAAACAGTCCATTTAGGGCTTAATTTAGATTAAAATAAGGCTTTGTTCACATGAGAAAATAAGGTTTAAATCTATGTATTGTCAAATTAATAATCACTTGCTTAATTATCCATTTCGGATATATGCAATCCTAGTTGGAATTTGTACATCCATTTCAAAATAAAAATAAAAAAACAGTAAAAACCGTTTAAGTTCTTACTGTTTTTTGGGTGATTACACCAAATCAATTATTTAATATCGATAACACCCCTTCAGATAAAAAATCTAAAGAGGTAAAACGGTGCAACTTTTTTATAAACGGTTAAACTTTATTTTAAATCTACATCAGTTAAAAACCTCTATTTCCTTCGCCATAATGATGAGCTTCTTCTGCAGCCATTGCTTCTTCTTTAGTGACATGAACAGTACCAAACGGATGATTAGGTGGAGCATATATTGAATAAAGTTTTAATGGAGTATTGCCAGTATTGATTAAATTATGCCATGTTCCAGCCGGTATCATAATAGCAGAGTCATCAAATACTCTTCTCTCGAAATTCAAATTATCCGGGCTATTCCCCATTCGTACAATTCCTTGACCTTGTTCAAGACGTAAGAATTGATCCACGTCTGAGTGCATTTCCAACCCAATATCTTCACCAACATTAATACTCATTAAAGTAACTTGAAGATATTTTCCGGTCCATAAAGCAGTACGGAATGCATTATTGTGCTTTGATGCTTCATTGATATTGACCACAAATGGGTTCTGTCCATAATCTGTTAACAAAAAATTATCGCTGCCATTTGGGGAGCGAAAAGAATCAAATTTGTTTATCTGCTCTATCCCATTAGGAGAAGTAAAGTAATCAGACTGTCTTCCATAGTTATACACAGGTATATTAACATAATAAGGATACTGATATACATATGGGTTGTAGTACATTTTTCTCAATCCCTTCACAGTTCATCAAATTATCCTATGTACTATAGGAGGAATGTGTACTTGACTTATGTAACTTTAAAGAAAGAAACATTTTCGTTTTTCCTTCATCAAAGGTAAAATTACCTTCTGAGCGTTCCTACCCTATGCATTGGCTTTGTTTTTGTTCGTATGAGTTTTCTCTATAAGGGTAATTTAAAAAAGATAAAAGTGTAAAGGAGTGTGTTTGATGAATAACTTAACGGAGCTTGAAGTAGAGAATCTTCGTCATATTATAGGTAGCCACGGGATGATTGCAAATAAACTGGATTCTTATGCGCAAAATTGCACAGATCCGCAATTAAAGAAAATGTTTCAAAAAGATGCACATGCTGCAAGACAAGCACAACAACAATTATTAGGATTCTTTGGATAAGGAGGAACTGAAATGCTACAAGAAAAAGATATGGTAAATGATTATTTATCAGGATTAAATGCGAGTTTAACTGGATATGCCACTCATATTAGTGAATCCAATAACCCACGATTAAGGCAGACGCTTATACAATTACGTAATCAAGATGAGAATCGTCAAAGAGCTTTATATGAATATGCCTTGCAAAAGGGATATTATCAGCCAGCTGCTCCAGCAACACAACAAGTGATTCAGCAAACAAAAGCACAATTGTCTTCTGGGCAATAATTAATAAAAACCGAACCCAATCACAATAATCAAAAGCCATCTTTTACATATATGATGGCTTTTGAACAATCTATTTGATACCAACAACTAAATTATTTCTTCAGCCTTCTTTTATTAGAATGTTCCCAACTATTTTTTCTAGGAAGTTTAGTTTTACCTAGGTTTTAGGCTAGTATTCCTCACTTTCCCAGCCAAATTGTAAATCCATATCTGTTTAATATCAACTTTTCAATTACGGAGGATAAAGTTTATAACCGTACCTGAATTAGAAAAATTATAAATAAACGTACAAAATTATAAACTTGAAGAAAGGAGAAACATTCGCTTGCGTAAAGAATTTGCTAAATTTATTGCTGGATCTATGGCTTGGGAGGCAATTGGTCATATAGATTAACTGTGAGTGGATTATTGCCTGTTACTATTTTGGGTATTACAATTACCCCTACACTCAATACAATTCCAATTATAATTTCTACTCTTTTATCATTATTTTTAATATAATACGCTTGGTTTAAAAACGTAGTCAATATAAAAAGTCAAAAGCCATCATATATATTTATGATGGCTTTTGAACAATCTAATTAATACCAACAACTAAACTATCTTCTGCAGCTTTAACAACCTCTTTGTTACTATGAATTCTAAATGGTAAATCTCTCCTATATACTTGAAAGTATTGATTTTGCATGTTTTCCTGCTATATCTGTTTCTCTTGTTTTGTTAACTTTTTAAATCGTTGACCGTTAGGTAGTATAACATAGCTTAAAAACACCCCACCAAGCTGTCTGGCACAAAAATCTATATCCACTGTTTGGTTTTTCAGTTCAAAATGATATCCTAATCCCTTTTTTAAACTTGAAAAGATTATTTCGGGCAAATTAATATCATTTATTAGATTTCCCCTTAAACTTTCAGACAAAAGCATTTTTACTAAGCCCTCATTTTTCGAGAGAATATCCAATCTATCTTCTATAATCTTCGTTAAAAATAGTTCCGTCTCTTTCTCTTTTGCTATCTCCATAATATGAGAATGAAATTTTTTCTCCAATACATTTTTAATTGCTGTGATAAAAAGATTTTCTTTTGTGGAAAATTTTCGATATAATGTTACTTCCGCAACTCCTGCTTCCTTTGCTACTTCCTGCGTTGTCGCTTGAAATCCCTTTTTGGTAAAGACAGAAAAAGCTCCTTTAAATATTTGTTCCGTTACATCCCGCAACTCTCATCACCTACATTTATTTTTAGTATAGATAAAACTATTGTGTTTGCTTTATCTGGGGTAGCGTCAGGAAAATGCGGATTTACAACGTTAAGGAAATCAAAATATAAAAAGTCTAATTTCTCGGTGTTATAAGTGAAAAATTAGGCTTTAGTTACTTCATTAAAGCGCCTGATTGTTGAAAACTAAAGTTTATATTCACCAAGAAAATTGATGTGCTCTTATCCTAACAAATTTTATTTAGGACTTACATGTATGCCTTCACTCTCTCGCCAATCTGCGTAAAGTATACGCTTTACATTATCATATCCATTGGTAGTTAATTGGTTATCTAACCACTGTTGATCAAATCCGAGTTCATGTAAATTATCCCATAAA
>JBEQAC010000029.1:0-22269 GCA_041640535.1 Bacillaceae bacterium | reverse complement strand
AGTAATATGTTAGAAGGAAAAGTGGCTTTGGTAACAGGTGCTTCAAGAGGAATAGGGAGAGCGATTGCATTAGAACTTGCTAGTCAAGGTGCAAAGGTTGCAGTCAACTATTCTGGGAGTGAAGCAAAGGCAAATGAGGTTGTTGATCAAATAAAAGAGATGGGAAAAGAAGCTATTGCTATCCAAGCGAATGTATCTGATTCTAACTCAGTAAATGAAATGATAAAAGAAGTTATTTCAGTTTTTGGAAGTCTTGATATCTTGGTGAATAATGCAGGGATTACGAGAGATAATTTGTTAATGAGAATGAAAGAAGACGAGTGGGATGATGTGATAAACACGAACCTAAAAGGTGTTTTTAATTGTACAAAAGCAGTTACTCGTCAAATGATGAAACAGAGATGGGGAAGAATCATTAATATCGCTTCAATTGTCGGGGTAAGTGGAAATCCAGGACAAGCCAATTATGTAGCAGCAAAAGCTGGGGTGATTGGCTTAACAAAAACTACCGCTAAGGAGCTTGCTAGTCGGAATATTACTGTAAACGCAGTAGCACCTGGATTTATTACAACCGATATGACAGACCAACTTTCAGAAGAAATTATTGAAACGATGTTGAAACAAATTCCGCTTGCAAGGCTTGGTAAGCCAGAGGATATTTCTGCAATTGTTACATTTTTAGCATCTGAAAAGAGTAGTTATATTACTGGCCAAACATTGCATGTTGATGGTGGAATGGTGATGTAAGAAAAATGATTTTCCTCTAAGTTTGGACAACCTTCGTATTTTAACTAGTTTTTAAAAATAAAATCATCTATAATGACTTGAGGGGAGGTGAAGAACAATGGCAGATGTTTTAGAGCGTGTAACAAAAATTATCGTTGATCGTCTAGGAGTTGACGAAGCAGAAGTAAAGCTAGAGTCTTCTTTTAAAGAGGATCTTGGTGCAGACTCTCTAGATGTAGTTGAGCTTGTAATGGAGCTTGAAGATGAATTTGATATGGAAATATCAGATGATGAGGCTGAGAATATTTCAACAGTTGGTGATGCTGTTAACTACATACAAAATCAGCAAAAGTAATATGATACTAATATAAAGTCCCGTAATAACGGGGCTTTATCATCTATTTTAAGGAGTATTCATAGGACTTGAGAATGATTAATTTTGTATCTCTTATTATGTAATATTAGTTGGCTTTTTCCTTTTGGAGGTAATTATGGTAAAGGGTAAGAATTATAAAGATAAAAACAGTAAAATGATAATAAAGTTTAAGGAATTTCAAGAAAAGCTTGGAATTTCATTTGAGAATGAAAAGTTACTTGTACAGGCTTTTACACATTCATCTTATGTGAATGAGCATCGCAAAAAACCTTATGAAGACAATGAAAGGTTAGAATTTTTAGGTGACGCTGTACTAGAATTAACTGTGTCTGAATTTCTATTTAAGAAATTTCCAATCATGAGCGAGGGACAGTTAACCAAAATGCGTGCGGCCATTGTTTGTGAACCATCATTAGTTTCCTTTGCAAATGAACTATCGTTCGGTCAATTTGTTTTACTAGGAAAAGGTGAAGAACTCACAGGTGGTAGAGCGCGTCCTGCGTTATTAGCTGATGTATTCGAAGCTTTTATTGGTGCTTTATACCTTGATCAAGGGATAGAGAGAGTTTATAAATTTCTAGAAACGACCGTGTTCCCTAAAATAAATGAAGGTGCTTTTTCGCATGTGATGGATTATAAAAGTCAGTTACAAGAGCTAGTTCAACGGGATGGAAGAGGGGTCATTGAATATAAAGTACTCCAAGAAAAAGGGCCTGCACATAATCGTGAATTTGTATCAAGAGTATCACTAAATGGTGAGGAGCTTGGAATGGGTGCTGGTAAGTCTAAGAAAGAGGCAGAACAGCGTGCCGCTCAAATTGCCCTCGAAACTTTAAAATCGATTAAATAAGTTTGCTGACCCCAAGTATATGGGGTTTTTCTAATGTTTAAGCTTACAATGCTTGAATGTGTTAGATATGATAAAATATGAAGAATGAAGATAAGTTTTTAATTGAAAAATCGGGGGGAAGCATATGTTCCTCAAACGTTTAGATATATTAGGATTTAAATCGTTTGCTGAAAGAATAGGTGTTGATTTTGTACCAGGTGTGACAGCCGTAGTTGGCCCAAATGGAAGTGGTAAGAGCAATATTACCGATGCGATTAGATGGGTACTAGGTGAACAATCTGCCAAATCACTACGTGGGGCAAAGATGGAGGATATTATTTTTGCTGGTAGCGATTCAAGAAAGGCATTAAATATGGCAGATGTCACATTAACGTTAGATAATAGTGATCATTTCCTACCAATTGATTACCAAGAAGTTAGTATAACAAGAAGAGTATATCGATCAGGAGAAAGTGAATTTTTAATAAATAAACAATCTTGCCGTCTTAAGGATATTGTTGACTTACTTATGGATTCGGGATTAGGGAGAGAAGCTTTTTCTATTATTAGCCAAGGTAAAGTAGAAGAAATCCTTAGTAGTAAAGCTGAAGAACGACGAACGATTTTCGAAGAGGCAGCAGGTGTTCTAAAATATAAGACTAGGAAGAAGAAAGCAGAGTACAAGCTTGCAGAAACCCAAGAAAATTTAAATCGAGTTAACGACATTCTTCATGAACTAGAGGATCAAATTGAACCATTACAGATACAAGCCTCCATTGCAAAAGATTATTTAGCGAAAAAAGAAGAATTGGAACATATTGAGGTCGGTGTAACCGTTTATGAGATAGAAGAGCTTCATCAAAAATGGGAAAATCTAAAGGAACAAATTTCTGAGCATTCAGAGCAAGAACTCTCAATGAGCTCACTGTTAAATAAAAAAGAAGCAGAAGCTGTAGAAATCCGAAGTCGTATGGACTCACTTGATGAATCGATCCAAGAATTACAACAGGTATTACTTCAGACAAGTGAGGAATTAGAAAAACTTGAGGGACGTAAGGAAGTTCTTAAGGAAAGAAAAAAGAACAGTACTCAAAATAAAGCCCAACTAGAACAAACTATATTAGAACTAGAGCAGAAGCTAGAGAACAACAGTCAATCGAAAAAAATAGAAAACGAACGTTTACATTCTATTTCAATAGAAGTAGAGGAGTTAAGAGCGACACTAAAAGAGAGTCAATCTGCTTTAGTGGGATATGACCAAAACATTGAAGAAAAGATTGAATATCTTAAAAGTGATTATGTTGAATTATTAAATAAGCAGGCTTCTTCTAAAAATGAACTCGCGATGATTAGTCAGCAAATACAACAGCAAGATCATAAGAATAAAAGGCTAGAAGAGGGTAATGAAAAATATATTTTAGAACGACAAGAAATTGAACAAGAAAAATTACATTTACAAACAAAGCTTTCGGTGATAGAGGCTGAAATAGCAAATCAAATTAAGTCATTTAGAGAAGCTCAAGCAAAATTTGAAAGTTTAAAAGCAACATATCAAAAGAAAGAGACAACACTCTATCAAGCATATCAATATTTGCAACAAACAAAATCCCGTAAAGATATGTTAGAGGAAATGCAAAATGACTATTCTGGATTTTTCCAAGGGGTCAAGGAAATATTGAAGGCAAGAGAGGGAATTTTGCAAGGAATAGAAGGTGCAGTGGCTGAGTTGATCACCGTTCCAAAGGATTATGAAACAGCCGTTGAAATTGCGCTTGGTAGTGCAACACAGCATATCGTTGTCAATAATGAAATGAATGCCCGTGCTGCAATTCAGTACTTAAAGAAACATTCGTTTGGACGAGCAACATTTTTGCCGATGACGATTATAAAGTCAAGAAATATCAATGAAACACAATTGGGTGCAATTAAAAATCATCCATCCTTTATTGGTGTTGCTTCTGACCTTATTAAATTTGATCCGAAATATCATTCTGTTGTTTCGAATTTGTTAGGCAATGTAGTAGTTACCTCTGATTTAAAAGGGGCAAATGAACTTGCAGGGAAGTTACAATATCGCTTTAGAATGGTTACGCTTGAAGGGGATGTCGTTAATCCAGGCGGATCCATGACTGGAGGTGCTGTAAAAAAAGCAACTAATTCACTCTTAGGTAGATCTCGAGAGCTTGAAACCATTCAAGAGAAGCTAAGTGAGATGGAAGAGAAAACGGCTACATTAGAAGAACAAGTAAGATCATATAAGAGTAATATTAAAGAGTATGAAGATCTTCTTGCGCGACTACGTGAAACAGGAGAGTCATTAAGATTAAAGGAACAGACGATAAAAAGTCAGTATCGAGAGATTGAACTAAAAGAGCGAAATGTCAATGAACATCTATCATTATATGATCATGAAAAGGGATTGTTTGAAAATGATCGTAAAATCTTACTGACTCGGCAAACTGACCTAGAACAATTCCTACTCAATGTTGGAGAAAAACTAACAGCATTAAACGAAGAAATCCAACAACTTAACGCAAAAAAAACAAATGAACAAGCATCAAAGGAGACATTGCAAAGCAAAATTACTGATCTTAAAGTTGTTCTTGCAGAAAAGAGCCAAGTTCTACAAAGTCAAAAGGAAAAGGTATCACAGCTTAACCAGGAAGAGATTGATACAACAACTCGTCTTCATGATATGAAGGAGGATTTATCTCTATTAAGTAACGATATGTTATCGAATACAAGTGGTGAGCAAGAGCTTGAAGAAGCGGCGAAAAACAAGTTGAAAGATAAAAATCAGATAATAGAGATCATTACGAAACAGCGTCAGAAACGTTTAGATGATCAAATCTACCTTGATGAACTTGAGAAGGAATTAAAGGAAGTCAAACGCCGATATAAACAGCTTGTTGATATATTGAAAGATGAAGAGGTAAAAGTTAATCGAGTAGATGTCGAACTAGAAAATAGACTTACACACCTTAGAGAGGAATATTTCCTTTCTTATGAAGCAGCAAAAGAAAAATATCCACTTCAAATAGAACTTGTTGAAGCTAGGAAAAAACTTAAACTAATAAAGCTATCAATTGATGAATTAGGTACCGTAAACTTAGGAGCAATTGACGAATTTGAAAGGGTATCTGAAAGGTTTAATTTTCTAACGGAGCAAAAAGATGACTTACAGCAAGCCAAGGATACATTATATAAAGTCATCGATGAAATGGACGAAGAAATGAAGAAACGATTTAACACGACATTTATGAGCATTCGTTCCCATTTTGAAGGGGTATTCCAGGCACTTTTTGGTGGTGGAAGAGCTGATTTACAATTAACAGACCCGAACGATTTACTAAATACAGGGGTAGATATTGTGGCGCAGCCACCAGGAAAAAAACTGCAAAATTTAAGTTTATTATCTGGTGGAGAGCGAGCATTAACTGCCATTGCACTTTTATTTTCAATATTAAAGGTCCGCCCTGTTCCTTTTTGTATACTTGATGAAGTAGAGGCAGCACTTGATGAAGCAAATGTCTTTCGCTTTGCACAGTATTTGCGTAATTTTAGTCATGAAACGCAATTTATTGTCATTACCCATCGAAAGGGAACAATGGAAGAGGCGGATGTTTTATATGGTGTAACGATGCAAGAATCCGGAGTTTCGAAACTTGTTTCAGTTAGACTTGAGGATTCAAAGCAACTTATACAGTAATGTTAATAGTGTAAAAAGAGAGGTTGGATAGAATGAGCTTTTTAAAAAAACTAAAAGAAAAATTATCGAAGCAAACCGATAACGTTACAGAAAAGTTTAAGGATGGATTGGCAAAAACTCGTAACTCATTTTCAGAAAAAGTAAATGATCTTGTTGCAAGGTATCGTAAAGTGGATGAGGAATTCTTTGAAGAGCTTGAGGAAATTTTAATTGGCGCTGATGTTGGTGTTTCGACCGTGATGGAGCTGATTGATGAACTTAAAATGGAAGTGAAAAAGAAAAATATTCAGGATACGAAGGAAGTACAAGCAGTTATTTCTGAAAAACTAGTTGAGATCTATCAAGGAAATGACATCGAGTCTCCACATCTTAACATACAACCAAACGAATTAACGGTTATTTTAGTTGTAGGAGTTAACGGAGTAGGAAAGACAACAACAATTGGAAAATTAGCAAATAAGCTTAAAAATGAAGGTAAATCGGTTTTGTTAGCTGCCGGTGACACTTTTCGTGCAGGGGCAATTGAGCAATTAGAAGTATGGGGAGAAAGAGTTGGGGTTGATGTGATAAAGCAATCTGCTGGTTCAGACCCTGCTGCAGTTATGTATGATGCGGTTCAAGCGGCAAAATCTCGTGGTGTCGATATCTTGATATGTGATACAGCTGGGAGATTACAAAACAAAGTGAATTTAATGAAAGAGTTAGAAAAAGTAAAGCGTGTCATTGAACGTGAATTCCCTGGAGCACCCCATGAAGTTCTCTTAGTTTTAGATGCTACAACAGGACAAAACGCCATGACACAGGCAAAAACGTTTTCTGAAGCCACCGATGTAACAGGAATTGTCCTTACAAAGCTAGATGGGACAGCAAAGGGTGGGATTGTTCTTGCTATTCGGAATGAATTGAACATTCCTGTAAAGTTTGTTGGCTTAGGTGAGAAAGTAGACGATTTGCAAGAATTTAACGCAGAGCAATATGTGTATGGTCTATTTGCAGACATTTTGGAAGGTGAAGAAAAAGACGAAGAAATGTAGTGATTTTAGCTGTTAAGAAAAAAACTTGACATCTTTCTAATGAAATTGTAGACTATGTACTTGTAAAGGAATTTCACTTAACATGGGGTGGTAACTATGCTTGAAAAAACAACGAGAATAAACTATCTATTTGATTTTTATCAATCGTTGTTAACGCCTAAGCAAAGTAGTTATATGTCATTATATTATTTAGATGATTACTCCCTTGGTGAGATTGCAGAAGAATATAACGTTAGCCGTCAAGCAGTCTATGATAACATAAAAAGAACAGAGGCAATGCTTGAGGAATACGAAGAAAAACTGTTACTATTTCATAAATTTCAAGAGCGACAAAACTTATTAATTCAACTTAAAGTCATTACAGAAAGTAATGAAAAGAAAAATGAACTTAATAAAATCATTGATTTGCTTGAGAAATTAGAATAGGGGGACGGCGTAGATGGCATTTGAAGGTTTAGCCGACCGACTGCAGAATACAATCCAAAAAATTCGTGGTAAAGGGAAGGTTAACGAAGCAGACGTCAAAGAAATGATGCGCGAAGTTCGCCTTGCACTACTTGAAGCGGATGTGAATTTTAAGGTTGTAAAAGATTTTGTTAAACGCGTAAGCGAGCGAGCTGTTGGTCAAGAAGTAATGAAAAGTTTAACACCTGGCCAACAAGTCATTAAAGTTGTTCAAGAAGAATTAACATCCCTCATGGGTGGAGAACAGAGTAAAATTGCAGTCGCAAAACGTCCTCCTACTGTCATTATGATGGTAGGTCTACAAGGGGCAGGTAAAACAACGACAACAGGGAAGCTTGCTAACCTTTTACGCAAAAAACATAACCGTAAACCAATGTTAGTAGCCGCAGATATTTATCGCCCTGCTGCAATTAAGCAGCTTGAAACACTAGGAAAACAATTAAATATGCCTGTTTTTTCATTAGGAGATCAGGTAAGCCCAGTTGAAATTGCCAAACAGGCAATTGAAAAGGCCAAGGAAGAACATCATGACTATGTATTAATTGATACTGCAGGTCGTCTTCATATTGATGAAGATTTAATGGATGAATTGAAACAAGTCAAGGAGATTGCAAAACCCGATGAAATTTTCCTAGTTGTAGATGCTATGACAGGTCAGGATGCAGTGAATGTTGCTAGCAGCTTTAATGATTTATTAGGGTTAACAGGTGTTGTTTTAACCAAACTTGATGGTGATACTAGGGGTGGAGCGGCACTTTCAGTTAAAGCAGTGACGAATACGCCTATTAAATTTGTAGGATTAGGTGAAAAACTCGATGCTATAGAAGTATTTCATCCGGAGAGAATGGCTTCCCGTATTTTAGGTATGGGTGATGTACTGACATTAATTGAAAAGGCTCAAAGTTCAGTGGATGAAGAAAAGGCTAAGGAACTTGAACAAAAGTTCAGATCAATGTCTTTTACATTTGATGATTTCCTAGAGCAATTAGGTCAGGTTCGTAAGATGGGACCATTGGATGAGATCTTAGGGATGCTCCCAGGTGCCAACAAAATGAAAGGCTTGAAAAACGTTCAAGTCGATGATAAACAAATTAGTCATGTTGAAGCTATTATCCAATCGATGACCAAGGCTGAAAAATCACATCCCGAGATCATTAATGCAAGTCGTAAAAAACGAATTGCCAAAGGTAGTGGTAGAACTGTTCAAGAGGTAAATCGCCTTTTAAAACAGTTTGAAGACATGAAAAAGATGATGAAACAAATGACAAATATGTCTAAAGGTAAGAAAAAGGGAATGAAGTTTCCTTTCATGTAGTGCTCTTTCTCTAACAAAATGTGGAAATTAAACTTATGTAAAGAAAAAAGACTTTACAAACTTCAATGAAGTTGCTAATATAATATCTTGTTGAAATATTTTCGGAGGTGCTATTTAAAATGGCAGTAAAAATTCGTTTAAAACGCATGGGAGCAAAAAAATCTCCTTTCTATCGTATTGTTGTAGCTGATTCTCGTTCACCACGTGATGGACGTTTCATTGAAACTGTAGGAACTTACAATCCGGTAAACCAACCTGCAGAAGTTAAAATTGATGAAGAATTAGCATTGAAATGGTTACAAAATGGTGCAAAACCTTCTGACACAGTTCGTAACTTGTTCTCAAAACAAGGGATTATGGAAAAATTCCATAACGCTAAATTAAGCAAGTAATGAATGTGGACAAGATGAAAGAGTTAATTAAAACGATCGTACAGCCTCTTGTTGATTATCCAGAGGAGGTTTCTGTTACAGAATCTTCAGATGAGCGTAATATCACATATGTTCTTTCAGTAAATAAGAATGATATTGGCAAAATAATCGGCAAGCAGGGTAGGGTCATAAAAGCGATTCGAACTGTTGTCTACGCAGCAGGAACTAGTCATAATAAACGAATTCATCTAGAAATTAACGAATGATTAAAAAAGGGAGAGGGTAAACCTCCTCTTTTTTTTTACAATCCTTTAGCGAAGTTGGTGATTGCTTGAAGATCATTCAAAATGTTGTGGTTAAACAAATATTAACCGAAAAGAGTAAGAGCTCACTATTAGAATCACTACAAGTAAAAAAACAACAACTTCAAAAAGAATGTGAGCAGTTGAAATTTGAAATGAAGAAAAACGAGAGAAATATAAAACCACATTCGTCCAAACTAAAAACATATTACAATAAAGAAATTGATGCGAGAAAAGAAAAAATAAAACTACTTGATTTTCAAGTGGATCAAATACATATCCTACCTTTAGGTAGTGAATTAAAAGAAAAAGATGTACAGGCTCTCGTCGAAATTAAACCTGGTGACAATTGGGAAGAAATAAATAGGACGAAAACAATTGTGATTAAAGAAGGAATTATAGAGGATATTCGATAGAGGTGAAAAAATGGAAACATGGTTTAACGTAGGAAAAATTGTAAACACACATGGTATAAAAGGTGAAGTGAGAGTGATTTCTAGAACGGATTTTGTGGAAGAACGTTATCGTTTAGGGAATGAGCTCTGGCTTTTTCTACCTGAGAAAGTAGAACCATTGCATGTGGTTGTCAAAAGTCATCGAACGCATAAGCAATTTGATTTACTTGAATTTGAGGGGTTTACGGATGTAAATCAGGTCGAGCAGTTTAAAAATGCCATTATTAAAGTCCCAGAGAGTCAGTTAACAGACTTAACAGAAGGAGAATACTACTTTCATCAAATTATAGGATGTAAGATTCTTACTGAAGAAGGAGATGAGCTTGGGGAGGTAAAAGAAATTTTAACTCCAGGAGCAAATGATGTATGGGTTGTTAAAGGGAAAAATGGGAAAGAAATTTTAATTCCTTATATTAAAGATATTGTCAAAGACGTAAATGTTCAAGAAAAAGTTATAAAAATTCATGTAATGGATGGATTACTATGAAAATTGATATACTCACTCTTTTTCCAGAGATGTTTGAAGGTGTGTTCAATCAGTCCATTTTAAAAAAGGCAAAAGAAAATAATTTTGTTACGTATAATGTGGTGAACTTCAGAGAATTTTCTTCAAATAAGCACCAAGCTGTTGATGATTATCCATATGGTGGAGGTGCAGGAATGGTACTGAAGCCACAACCAATTTTTGATGCGGTAGAACGTTTGAACGAAAATAATGAAAAATCACCGAGAGTTATACTGCTTTGTCCTCAAGGTGAGCGATTCACACAACAAAAAGCTGAAGAACTTGCAAAAGAAGATCATCTACTTTTTGTATGTGGACACTATGAAGGATATGATGAAAGAATACGAAAACATCTCATTACGGATGAACTATCTATTGGAGATTATGTTTTAACAGGTGGAGAACTACCTGCAATGGTGATTGTCGATAGTGTTGTTAGGCTTTTACCTGGTGTATTAGGGAATGAGGATTCTCCTGTAAAAGACTCTCATAGCTGCGGCTTACTAGAACATCCACATTATACTAGACCTGCAGATTTTAGAGGACTAACTGTACCTGAAGTACTCTTATCAGGTAATCATCAAAAGATTGAAGAGTGGCGTAATAAAGAGTCACTAAGAAGAACGTTTGAAAGAAGACCTGATTTATTAGAAACCTACCCCTTAAACGAGCAGCAAAAAGAATGGATAAAAGAGTTTTCCAAAGGTAAATAAACTATTGCAACTGCTCCTTAAACATGGTATGATAATTTTTGTGACTTGGGCCGAAAGTTCTTGTCTTATTAAGATGTTCCGCTGCAATGATACAGTAAGCTTTGACATGAGCATCTGTTGGAAGGAGTTGAATAGACGATGCAACAATTAATTGCAGATATCACAAAAGAACAATTAAGATCTGATCTTCCTGAGTTTCGTCCTGGAGATACTGTACGTGTACACGTTAAAGTTATCGAGGGTACTCGTGAGCGTGTTCAGGTTTATGAAGGTGTTGTGATTAAGCGTCGTGGTGGTGGAATTAGTGAAACATTTACAGTTCGTAAGGTATCTTACGGTGTAGGTGTTGAGCGTACATTCCCTGTGCATACACCGAAAATCGCGAAGCTTGAAGTAGTTCGTCGCGGTAAAGTACGCCGTGCGAAACTTTACTACCTACGTGAACTTCGTGGTAAAAAAGCACGTATTAAAGAAATTCGATAATACACGCGTTAGGAGCTTGTTTAAGATACAAGCTCCTTTTAATTTAACCTTAAAACACATATAATTGACTAATATAATATATAATGAACATGTTACATAAAAACTATAGAAAGAATTAAATAAATAAGTAGGTGGGGGAGTTAATGACTCAACAAAAAAATGAGCTTTGGGAATGGATAAAAGCCTTAGCTATAGCTGTTATTTTAGCTGCAATCATTCGTTACTTTTTCTTTGCACCTATAGTGGTAGATGGCTACTCCATGATGCCAACACTACATGATAAGGACAGAATGTTAGTGAACAAAATTGGTTATATTGTTGGTAGTCCAAAGCGTTTTGATATCGTTGTTTTTCATGCTACAGAGGATAAAGATTACATTAAACGAATAATTGGCTTGCCAGGAGACCATATTGAATATATGGACGATACTTTATATATTAATGGTCAGGCTTACGATGAACCGTATTTAGCTATGTACAAGCAAGAGGTGTTTGATGGTCCTTTAACAGAGCCATTTATTATTGAAGAAGTACCTGAAGGTCATTTGTTTGTTATGGGTGATAATAGACGCTATAGTAGAGATAGTAGACATATCGGCCCAGTTAAGATTGAAGAAGTATTAGGTAAAACGAATATTGTATATTGGCCACTAGCAGAGGTTAGATTAGTGGATTAATGATGAGGATTACATAGTAAAAGTTGGTGGGATAGTTGACGATACAATGGTTTCCAGGGCATATGGCAAAGGCGAGGCGCCAGGTTACTGAAAAATTAAAGCTGATTGATATAGTGATTGAACTTGTGGATGCACGAATACCTGCATCTTCTCGAAATCCAATGATTGACGAAATAATTTTAAATAAACCAAGATTGTTGTTATTAAATAAAGCAGATCTTGCGGATTCTACGATTACAAAGGAATGGATTCAATATTACGCTGAAAAAGGAATACCTGCACTTGCGATAGATTCTCAAACTGGGACTGGAATGAAGCAAATCGTCCAGAAATCGAAAGAAATATTAAAAGAGAAATTTGATAAAATGGCTTCAAAAGGGATTAAGCCACGAGCGATACGTGCTTTGATAGTCGGGATTCCGAATGTTGGGAAATCAACACTAATAAACAGGCTCGCTGGAAAGAATATCGCTCAAACTGGTGACCGTCCAGGGGTAACGAAGGCTCAACAATGGATAAAAGTTGGAAAAGAGTTAGAGCTATTAGACACACCTGGTATCTTATGGCCAAAATTCGAGGATCAATTAGTGGGTCTTAAGCTAGCAACGACAGGAGCGATAAAAGATACATTATTAAACCTTCAAGATATCGCAGTCTTTGCTTTAAATTTCATGAAAATAAATTATCCTGAGCGATTAAAAGAGCGATATCAGTTGGGTGAAATACCTGATGATATTGTAGAGCTTTTTGATAAGATTGGTCGCCTTAGAGGCTGTTTAATGTCTGGCGGGTATATTGATTATGATAAGACCGCTGAACTTGTCATAAGAGAATTTAGAGGAGAAAGATTAGGGAAATTATCGCTTGAAAGCCCGAAAGATGAAAAGTGGGAACAGGCATAATTTATAACTTTATTGAGGTAAACCTAATAAGCTCAATATCATTCTGGTATGAGTTTTCAGTTAGGTTTACCTCTTTAGTTTTTTGTGATTTTTACCGATAATAGAAATGTATTAAAAATGGTTTTAGAAAGAGAGAATATGCATGAACGAGAAAACGATTAAAGAGATTGCAGAAATACTGTCAATGATCGATGATGAGAAACATCCTTTTATAGAAGATTGTAAAAATGATAAGCGCAAAGGTGTACAACAGCTTTTAACACGCTGGAAAACTAACCAAGTAAACCTACGTAAAAATGTACAGCAATTTTATGAGATGTCCAAGTATGAAAAAGAATTATATACCGATAATATTCAATACATAGCAGGTGTGGACGAAGTAGGGCGAGGTCCTTTAGCTGGCCCAGTAGTTGCTGCTGCTGTAATATTACCTAAAGAGTTTATCCTCCCTGGCTTAAATGATTCTAAGAAACTATCGGAACAAAAAAGAGAGGAACTTTTTACTATTATCTCAAAAGAAGCAATATCAATTGGTATTGGAATTGTCTCTGCAAAGGAAATTGATGAAATTAATATTTATCAAGCATCTAAACTAGCAATGAAGAAAGCGGTGCTACAATTAAATCCTGCACCAAGCCATCTATTAATTGATGCCATGCAAATTTCTATTGACATACCACAAACCCCCATTATAAAGGGAGATAGTAAAAGTTATAGTATTGCAGCAAGTTCGGTTATCGCAAAAGTAACAAGAGATCGGTTGATGAAAAGAATCGCTGAAATGTATCCGCAATATGGATTTGATAAGCATATGGGGTATGGGACTCCATCGCATTTAGAAGCACTCAAGTTGCATGGGAGAATAGAGGAGCACAGGTTGTCTTTTTCTCCAGTACAACAAGTATGTAGTGGAGTGAAATCGTGATTAGATCAGAAAAATTTCAATCCAGTTTCGGTAACTCCTATTTGATGAAAAACAATCACACAATAGAGGACCAAAATGAAAAGGTCTTGCAGTATAAGGCGCCTGAAGATAACTCACAACTGAAGAAAAATGTGGATTTCTCTATACTATCAGAAGAAATCTTATTGAATCCAAAACGGTGGGGCGAAAACATTAAGGATGTTGAACGCGGACTAGAATCTTTAAATATTTTACAAAAAAGCGGTATTCCTATTACAAAAGCAAATCTAGATGCGATTTATAGCATATTAAATGATCGAGCGATGAGTCATTATTTAATAGATTTACAGAATAAACTAAAGACGTATGATATGAATTCTTCCGAGTATATTCCAAAGATAGTTGACAAGTTATCAGTACTATTGTCTGTTTCTTCTATTGAAGACGTTCTTAATCAAATGAGGGACAGGAATGAAATGGCCACATTAAAAATTCTTTTAGAATCTTTCTTAGGTGAAATTAAAGAATTTCAACTAAGAGAACCGATAATTGAACTAGTAAACCGAATTAATGGAATGCAATTATTAACACAGGATTTTGGGCACATTCATCAAATCGTTGCTCAGTTTCCTTTTAAAATAGGAGAAGCTTACTCTGATATTACAATGAACGTTCGCTCGAAAAAAAAGAGGAATGGGCATGTTGATTCGGATTATTGTCATATCTTGTTTTACCTCAAACTACATGAATTAGGAAATACAATTATCGATATGAAGAATCAAAACCGAATATTAAATTTAACCATTTACAATCAATATCAAATCAATGATATTCTTCAATTGTTAAAATCAGAGCTGAAAGTAAATCTTGAGAAGCACGGTTATACATTATCTACAATAAAGCACTTAAAACCAGCTAATGAGAATGCTGTAATGAATGAAATATTAACTGTCAATAGTCTTATAACAGATCAATTAACGGGAGTTGATATTAGGATATGAGAACGAACCGTGACATTAAAAAAGCAGTGGCGTTACGTTATGAGCAAAATAAAGATGATGCACCAAAAGTATTAGCGAAGGGGAACGGGATTACAGCAGAAAATATTATTAAAACTGGAAAAAATAACGACATTCCAATTCGAGAAGATGCAACCTTAACGCAATTATTGTCCGAGCTTAATATGAATGAAAAGATACCTGAGGATTTATATCATGCGGTAGCAGAAGTTTTTGCCTTTATTTATAAGACGGAAAAAAAGTTTAAATCGAAGTCGTCATAAAACGGCAATTTTCTATTAATTAAGTTTTAGTGGTGGACAATGGTTTCATCACGGTATAAAATGAAAGCGCAGTCTATTTTTTTATTAGAATTATATATAAAATTCTGATTTTCATAGAAACTTTGTAGGATTACTTGTATAATAACTATGACTTACAAAGTTTTAGGTAAAGTGTCGGTGACTCGATAAATATTGAGCGGTCGCTAGGCGAAATTTTGCCAGTTTTTTAAACAGTTGTTACATAAGGATAGGAGGATGGGAAAATGAATATCCATGAGTATCAAGGTAAAGAAATCCTTAGAAAATATGGAGTAGCGGTTCCTAATGGTAAAGTTGCATTTACAGTTGATGAAGCTGTCGAAGCTGCTAAGGAGCTAGGTTCAAATGTTTGTGTTGTGAAAGCACAAATCCATGCTGGGGGGCGTGGAAAAGCTGGTGGGGTAAAGGTTGCAAAAAATCTTGATGAAGTGCGTACATATGCAAGTGAGATTTTAGGTAAAACGTTGATTACACATCAGACAGGTCCAGAAGGCAAAGAAGTAAAACGATTATTAATTGAAGAAGGCTGCGATATTAAAAAAGAATACTATATCGGTTTGGTCTTAGACCGTGCTACGTCTCGCGTTGTTTTAATGGCTTCTGAAGAGGGTGGTACAGAAATCGAAGAGGTAGCAGAAAAGACTCCTGAAAAAATCTTTAAAGAAGTAATCGATCCGGTAGTAGGCTTACAGGGCTTCCAAGCTCGACGTATAGCTTTTAATATTAATATTCCAAAAGAGCTTGTAGGTCAAGCTGTGAAATTTATGACGGCTCTTTATACTGCCTTTGTAGAAAAGGATTGCTCTATTGCTGAAATTAACCCACTAGTTGTTACTGGTGATGGAAAAGTAATGGCTCTAGATGCAAAACTAAATTTTGACTCTAATGCATTATATCGTCATAAAGATGTCTTGGAATATCGAGATCTTGATGAAGAGGATCCAAAAGAAATTGAAGCATCTAAGTATGATCTAAGCTATATTTCATTAGATGGAAATATTGGTTGTATGGTTAATGGTGCAGGCCTTGCAATGGCAACAATGGACATTATCAAACATTATGGTGGAGACCCTGCTAACTTCCTAGATGTTGGGGGCGGTGCAACTGCAGAAAAGGTTACTGAAGCATTTAAAATTATTTTATCAGATCAAGCTGTAAAAGGTATTTTTGTAAATATCTTTGGTGGAATTATGAAGTGTGATGTAATTGCTGAAGGTGTGGTAGAGGCTACAAAACAAGTGGGACTAGAAATTCCATTGGTTGTTCGTTTAGAAGGAACAAACGTAGATCTTGGAAAGAAAATACTTGAAGAATCTGGTTTAAATATTACTGCTGCAGAATCAATGGCAGATGGCGCACAAAAAATCGTATCATTAGTAGGATAGAAAGGCAGGGGAACGAGCGTGAGTGTATTTATTAATAAAGATACAAAAGTAATTGTTCAAGGAATCACTGGTTCAACAGCATTATTCCATACAAAGCAAATGCTAGAGTATGGAACCAAAATCGTTGGAGGGGTAACGCCTGGTAAAGGTGGTACTGAAGTAGAAGGTGTACCTGTTTATAATACAGTTCGTGAAGCTGTGGAAGTGACTGGTGCAAATGCTTCTGTCATTTATGTGCCTGCTCCATTTGCTGCCGATGCTATTATGGAAGGCGTTGACGCAGATCTAGATTTAGTTATTTGTATCACTGAGCATATCCCGGTATTAGATATGGTGAAAGTGAAGCGTTATATGGAAGGTAAAAAGACACGTCTAGTGGGACCAAACTGTCCTGGTGTCATTACTCCTGAAGAATGTAAAATTGGAATTATGCCTGGCTATATCCACACAAAAGGTCATGTAGGAGTTGTTTCTCGTTCTGGAACTCTTACATATGAGGCTGTACATCAATTATCACAAGCAGGTGTTGGACAATCTACAGCAGTAGGGATTGGTGGAGACCCTGTAAATGGAACGAACTTTATTGATGTATTAAAAGCATTTAATGAAGATGAGGACACCTATGCTGTTATTATGATTGGTGAAATTGGTGGTACTGCAGAAGAAGAAGCTGCAGAGTGGGTAAAAGCGAATATGACGAAGCCTGTTGTGGGCTTTATTGGGGGGCAAACTGCACCTCCAGGAAAGCGTATGGGCCATGCTGGAGCGATTATTTCAGGTGGTAAAGGTACAGCTGCCGAAAAAATTAAAACGATGAATGAGTGTGGCATTAAGGTTGCAGAAACACCATCTGTTATGGGTGAAACACTTATTTCTGTTTTGAAAGAAAAAGGATTATATGAAAAATGTAAGACACATTAATTATTTAAGGTTTATGAGCAGACTCTTATTTGAGTCTGCTTCTTCCCTCTTCCTTAAAATATCCCCTCTTTTCCAGAAAAAATATTAATCTCAAACTTAGGAGGTATATATGAATCAATTTAAAGAAAAACTAGTTCAACTCCATCATTGTGCACTTAGCTGGAAATCAATTTTAAAAATATTACAACATGATCCATCACTAGCATCCCTCTATCATTTAACCCCAAATGACATTGAAACACTCCTTCAACTTTCACCCTTAAACTCACAAAAATTTATAAATCATTTGCATTCTTTTAAAAACCAAAGTATGCTAAATCATTATAAAGCGAAAAATATTCATGTTTTAACTGTATTTGATCAACATTATCCCGAAAGACTAAAACAAATCTTTGATCCCCCTTGGGTTCTATATGTTGTAGGGAGAATAGAGATTTTACATGAGCCTAAATTATTAAGTGTAGTTGGAACTAGAAACCCTTCAAGTTATGGTTATCAATCCATGACTAAAGTTCTTGTCCCACTTGTTCATGAAAATTGGACAATTGTAAGTGGCTTAGCAATGGGGATTGACACAAAAGCACATGAATTATCTCTAGAACACCAAGGAGAAACAATTGCTGTCATTGCAGGAGGTTTTCATCATATTTACCCAAAGAATAATATTCTTTTAGCTAAAAAAATAATTGATAACGGCCTGTTAATTTCAGAATACCCTCCAAATTTTGAGCCGAAAAGGTGGCATTTTCCAATGCGAAACAGAATTATTAGTGGGTTATCCGTTGGGACGCTTGTAGTTGAAGCGAAGGAGAAAAGTGGCTCCTTAATTACGGCAAACTTAGCTCTGCAGCAGGGAAGAGAGGTATATGCAATCCCTGGGCCAATTCATATTTCTACTAGTATCGGATGTAATAAGCTCATTCAAGCCGGGGCAAAACTGGTTACATCGAGTGAGGATATACGTTCAGAAATTCTATATATAAAATAAAAAATAGGTATGAATTTTTAGAAAAAAGAAAAATATGTATAATTACTGTTTGACAAACTGTGTATAGATATTTAATAATAGTGAAGATTTATAATACCTCTTAAGGAGGAAGCGTTTCATGTCCGACTACCTAGTCATAGTAGAATCACCGGCAAAAGCAAAAACAATCGAACGATATTTAGGAAAAAAATATAAAGTAAAAGCATCCATGGGCCATATTAGGGATTTACCAAAAAGCCAAATGGGGGTTGATGTAGATAATCGCTTTGACCCAAAATATATAACAATTCGTGGAAAAGGGCCTGTTTTGAAGGAATTAAAATCCGCTGCAAAGAAAGCTAAAAAAGTTTATCTCGCAGCTGACCCTGATCGTGAAGGTGAAGCTATTGCCTGGCATTTAGCTCATAGCTTAGACTTGGATATTTATTCTGATTGTCGTGTTGTATTTAATGAAATTACAAAAGAGGCAATAAAGGAATCATTTAAACATCCAAGAGCGATTAATATGGATTTAGTAGATTCTCAACAAGCTCGTCGAATTTTAGATCGACTAGTAGGCTACAATATTAGTCCTTTACTTTGGAAGAAAGTAAAAAAAGGCTTAAGTGCAGGAAGAGTTCAATCAGTTGCAGTTCGTTTAATAATTGAAAGAGAAAAGGAAATTGGCAATTTCACACCTGAAGAATATTGGACAATTAGTGGTGACTTCTTAAAGAAAAATGAGCCATTCGAGGCACATTTTTATGGAATCGACAACAAAAAAGTCGAGTTGAAAAATGAGGAAGAAGTAAAAAATGTCTTACACCAAATGAAAGGAAATACATTTGTTGTCCAATCAGTTAGTAAAAAAGAAAGAAAACGTAATCCTGCACCACCATTTATTACTTCTTCACTTCAGCAAGAGGCTGCACGAAAGCTTAACTTTAGAGCAAAAAAGACAATGATGCTCGCACAGCAACTTTATGAAGGAATAGATTTAGGGAAAGACGGAACCGTTGGTTTAATTACATATATGCGTACTGATTCAACTCGTATTTCTGAAACTGCTCAGCAAGAAGTTTATGAGTATGTACAACAAACCTACGGTAAGGAATACGTAACTGAAAATAAACGAAAAGAGAAAAAAGGTGCAAACACTCAGGATGCCCATGAAGCAATCCGGCCTACATCAACACTTAGAGAACCTAATTCTTTAAAAGAATTTTTATCTCGAGATCAGTTAAGGCTTTACAAGTTGATTTGGGAACGCTTCGTAGCAAGTCATATGGCTTCAGCTGTAATGGATACAATGAGTGTGGATATGGGTAATGAAGGTGTTATTTTTAGAGCAACAGGTTCAAAAGTTAAGTTCCCTGGATTTATGAAAGTTTATGTAGAAGGTAACGATGATAACGTTGAAGAGAAAGAAAATATGTTACCGAACATTAAAGAAGGCGATAAAATTCTGTCAAAGGATATTGAACCAAAACAACACTTTACTCAACCTCCTCCAAGATATACCGAGGCGAGATTGGTCAAAACTTTGGAAGAACTAGGAATTGGAAGACCTTCAACCTATGCACCTACTCTTGACACTATTCAAAAAAGAGGCTATGTTGCTCTAGATAATAAACGATTTATGCCTACAGAGTTAGGAGAGATTGTCTTAGAGTTAATACTGGAATTTTTCCCGGAGATCTTAGATGTAGAATTTACTGCTAGGATGGAAAGCAGCCTAGATGAAATTGAAGAAGGAAAAGTAGAGTGGGTTAAAATCATAGACCAATTTTATCAGGGATTTGAAAAACGACTTGATAAAGCTGAAAGTGAAATGAAAGAAGTAGAAATAAAAGATGAACCTGCAGGCGAGGATTGTGAGGAATGTGGCAATCCAATGGTCTTTAAAATGGGGCGTTATGGTAAGTTCATGGCCTGTTCGAATTTTCCAGATTGTCGAAATACAAAACCAATTGTAAAAGACATTGGAGTACCATGTCCGAAATGTGAAAAAGGAAATATTATTGAAAGAAAAAGTAAAAAACGTAGAATCTTTTATGGCTGTGATCAATTTCCGGGATGCGATTTCCTCTCATGGGATAAACCTATTGCTAGGAAATGTCCGAAATGTGAGAGCATGCTTGTTGAGAAGAAACTTAAAAAAGGCTTACAGGTTCAATGTGTGGAATGTGATTATAAAGAGGAAACACAGAAGTAAAAGGGTGGTGAGCTTTTTGTGCTCACCCTTTTTATTTGTGTGTCATCTTAGAAAATTGAATGAGTGACTTAGAATAACAAAATACTAGTCAATAGGTATATAAAATTTGGAGGTAACTACATAATGACAGTAGAACAAACCGTAAATGTAATTGGTGCTGGTCTCGCTGGAAGCGAGGCTGCATGGCAATTAGCGAAAAGAGGAATAAACGTTCATTTGTATGAAATGAGACCAGTTGTGCAAACACCTGCCCATCATACTGATAAATTCGCAGAATTAGTTTGTAGTAATTCATTAAGAGCGAATACATTAACGAATGCAGTCGGAGTACTTAAAGAAGAAATGCGAATGTTAGATTCAGTAATTATTTCTTCTGCAGATGAGTGCTCAGTTCCGGCAGGAGGAGCATTAGCTGTTGATCGACATGAATTTGCAGGCAAGGTAACAGAGCGTGTGAAAAACCATCCTAATGTGACTGTATTTAATGAAGAAATAGCGGATATCCCTGAAGGACCGACGATCATTGCTACAGGTCCTCTAACATCAAAATCCTTATCAGAGAAATTACGAACCTTAACGGGAGAAGAGTATTTATATTTCTACGATGCAGCAGCGCCAATCATTGAAAAAGAAAGTATAAATATGGACAAAGTTTATTTAAAATCCAGGTATGATAAAGGTGAAGCTGCCTATTTAAATTGTCCTATGACAGAAGAAGAATTTAATCGTTTTTATGATGCTCTAGTCACAGCTGAAACTGTCCCGTTAAAAGAATTTGAAAAAGAAATCTTTTTTGAAGGCTGTATGCCTGTTGAAGTAATGGCATCACGTGGGAAGAAAACAATGCTGTTCGGACCACTAAAGCCTGTAGGTTTAGAAGATCCGAAGACAGGGAAGAGACCGTATGCAGTGGTACAATTACGGCAAGATGATGCAGCAGGAACATTGTATAATATCGTTGGATTTCAAACACACTTAAAATGGGGACCACAAAAGGAAGTAATTCAATTAATTCCTGGTCTTGAGAATGCAGAAATTGTTCGATATGGTGTCATGCATAGAAACACATTCATCAATTCTCCAAAGCTCTTGTTACCAACATACCAATATAAAAATCGCTTAGATTTATTCTTTGCAGGTCAAATGACAGGGGTGGAAGGCTATGTAGAGTCTGCCGCTTCAGGGCTTGTTGCTGGATTGAATGCTGCGTTATTAGTGCAAGGGAAAGAGCCCGTTACTTTTCCTCATGAGACAGCCATAGGAAGTATGGCAAGATATATTACAACCGCGAATCAGAAGAATTTTCAACCGATGAATGCAAACTTCGGACTCTTTAAGGAATTAAATGTAAGAATTAAAAATAAACAAGAACGAAATGAACAATATGCGAAGAAAGCATTAGAAACTATTCAGAATTTTGTAAAAAAATAAGATGAAATTGTTTGCCAAGGGCTACTAAATTATGATAATATTTAGTAGCCCTTGTGAGGTGAAAATAATGGAAAGTAATCATCGTTTACTTAAATTGTATATTGAATATTTACAATTTGAAAAAAACTATTCAACACACACAATTAGTAGCTATGAACATGATATTCTAGATTTTTTACAATTCATGAGTCAGGAAGCGATTCCATTTTTTTCGAATGTTTCCTATTCGGATGTCCGTCTTTATTTAACCTTACTGTATCAGG
>JBEQAC010000028.1:0-22807 GCA_041640535.1 Bacillaceae bacterium | reverse complement strand
CAGCTCTGGCTTATGGATGTACAGTTGTATTAAAACCAGCATCCATTACGCCTTGGTCATCTGTAAGATTAATAGAGTTGTTAGTTGAAGCAGGTGTTCCAAAAGGAGTAGTCAATTTGGTCATAGGTTCAGGAACAAATGTAGGGAATCCTTTAGTAGAAAATCCATTAGTAAAAGGAATTAGTTTTACAGGGTCAACCTCACTAGGACTAAAAATAAATGGAATTGCAGCATCAAGACTAGCAAAAACACAATTAGAAATGGGGGGGAAAAACGCAGCTCTCGTGTTGGACTATGAGAATTTAGAAAGTGCTGCTGGACAAATTGTAAATGCTGCATTTGCATGCTCTGGTCAACGTTGTACCGCAATTAGTAGAGTCATCGTTTTAAAAAAGCAATCTGAACAATTAATCAACTATTTAATTGAAAAAATGAAAGGGATTGTACCAGGTCCTGCTTGGGAGTCAAATGCAACCATGGGCCCTGTGATTAACCAAGCCCAATTTGAGTCAATCCAGGAATATATCGAAATAGGGAAGAAAGAAGGCGCACAACTTCTATTTGGTGGAGAACCTCTTCGTACAAATGGTGAAAATGAAGGATATTTTATAACTCCAGCATTATTTACTAATGTTCATAAGGAAATGAGGATTGCTAGAGAAGAAATTTTTGGTCCTGTCCTGTCAGTCATCGAAGTAAAATCAATAGAAGAAGCAATTGATATTGCAAATGCAACTGATTATGGGTTGGCAGCTTCGGTTTTTACAAACAATCTTGACATAGCAGAGAAATTAGCTGAAAAAATCGAAACGGGAATGGTTCATATTAATCATGGTACTGCCAGCCAAGCACATATTCCATTTGGTGGTGTAAAACAGTCGGGTTATGGGGCATATTCAATTGGCCATTCCAATCAAGAGTTTTTTACTGTGATGAAAGCTGTTTATGTGAAAGCCTACTAAAACATGAAGTGAGTTGGGATAAGCATGAAAATTGCAATTGGAAGCGATCACTGCGGCTATGACATGAAGATTGAGCTGAAGCCATATCTAACAAGTCTTGGATGTGAGTACGTTGATTTTGGTTGTGATTCAACGGATCCAGTTGATTTTCCTGATATCGCTAGGAGTGTGTGTGATGAAGTAAGGAGTGGAAATTTTCAGCGTGGCATCATGTTTTGTGGAACAGGAGTAGGGGCGGCGATTGCTGCCAATAAAATTCCAGGTATTCGTGCCTCAGTTTGCCATGATGTCCACTCAGCTCATCAAAGCGTCGAACATGATGATGTCAATATTATGTGTATCGGTGCCCAAATTGTGGGTCCGTGGCTGGTGAAGGATCTCATTCATGCTTTTATAGAAGCGAGATTTCGTACAGAGGAGCATTTTAAGCGACGTGTAGAAAAACTTCATATGATTGAGCTTCAATCTGCAGAGGAGATAATGAAGCTTAAGCAGAAGGGGAGCAAATGAAAACCTTTACAAAATTACACTCGGTTTCAAACAATATGTTTGATATAAAACAAGAGAAGATTAAGGGAGGATTTAGGATGAAATTAAAAATGCTTTTAATGGGGTTAGTTTCACTGTTTCTCGTACTAGCACTAGCTGCATGCTCGGGTTCAAGTAATGAACCAACAACTTCTGATAGTGGTGGTGACACAAAAACAGAAGATAAAGGTTCAGAAGGTACAACAGCAGAACAAAAGCCAGTTGAAATTCGCTTTACATGGTGGGGAGATACAAAACGAAATGAAGTCTACAATGAAATTGTTGACCGATTTGAAGCGGAATATCCACATATTAAGGTTAAGAGAGAATTTGGTGGCTGGGGAGATTACTGGGATCGTTTAGCAACACAAATTGCTGGTGGTAATGCACCAGACGTAGTAAGTATGCATCAATTCTATGTTTCAGATTATGCAAGAAGAAATGCTTTAAAAAGTTTAAATGATTATATTAGTGAAGGAACTATTAATCTATCAGATTTTCCAGAGTCTGCAGTAAACAGTGGAAAAATTGGTGATGATGTATTCATGGTTGCAAAAGGGATTACAATGCCAGGTTATGCGTATAATACTGCACTATTTGATGAGCTTGGAGTCGAGTATCCAGACCTGAACTGGACATGGGATGAGTTTCAAGCGAAATTAATTGAAGTAAGTGAGAAATTACCGGATGGTAAATATGCAATTTCTGACCTGAGTGGTGGACAATTACAACCTAATCTTCGTTACTTCTTACGTCAAAAAGGAAAAGATTTATTTACTGAAGATGGTAAGCTAGCGTTTGAAAAGGAAGATCTTGTTGAATGGTGGACAATGTGGGATGAATTACGCAAAAAAGGTGTGATTCCTGATGCAGCAACCGGAGTGGAATATGAAAATGCTCCATTAGAGCAAAACATGTTTGTAACTGGTTTAACAGCTATTACACAAATTCCAGCAAACCAAATCTATTTATATCAACAACAATTTTCTGAAGGTGAAATAAGAATGGTTCGTTTTCCATCTAGAGCAGGTGGAGAGAACGGAGAATATATCGAAGGTGCTTATTTAAGTGTAACTGAAAAGTCAAAGCATCCAAAAGAAGCAGCATTGTTTATTAATTTCTTTGTAACGAATGAAAAGTCTCTAGAGGTATTTAAGGTAGAACAAGGCTCTCCAGCTTCTTCAAAAATGAGCGAATTTGTAAAACCATTACTAGATCCAGCTCAAGCAAGAGCGGTTGAGTTTATTCAAATAACTGTTCCATACGGACGTCCTGCTCCATATGCACCACTAGGCGTAAATGAAGTTGAACAAGCGTATAAGGATAATGCAACAGCAATTGCTTTCGGTCAAATCTCTATTGAGGAAGCAGCTGAAAACTTTATGAAAACTGCCGAAAGTGTATTGAATAAGTAGTATATTGAATTGATATAAAATAAGTGATCGGATGGAAGGAAGTAATTTCTTCCATTCGGTTGCTAATAAGGAGACGAACGTATGGAAGCATTAAGCAGTTTTTGGAAAAGAAATTGGGTGGGTTATTTCTTTTTGGCACCGTGGATTATCGGATTAATTGGTTTAAGTGCAATTCCAATGGGAACTTCCCTTTATCTTTCCTTTACTAACTATGATATGTTTACTTCTCCTAGTTGGACTGGTTTAGATAATTATACAAATATGTTTGAAGATCGAAAATGGATGAACAGTATAAAAGTTACCATGACTTACGTATTTTTGGGAGTTCCGCTACAGCTATTATTTGCTCTTTCTGTTGCACTGTTATTAAACAAAGGGATAAACGGAGTAAGAGTATATCGTGCGATTTATTATGTTCCTTCATTATTTGGAGGAAGTGTGGCTATTGCATTGTTATGGCGCCAAATATTTGGTGGCAATGGTTTAGTGAATAAGGTTTTAGGATTTTTTGGGATAGAGGGAATGAACTGGATTTCTTCACCTGATACGGCAATCTATACTTTAGTCATTCTGACAATTTGGCAGTTTGGTGCTCCAATGGTTATATTCTTAGCAGGTCTTAAACAGGTTCCTGTTGAATTATATGAATCTTCAAGAATAGATGGAGCAAGTTCCATTAAGCAATTCTTTAGCATTACGCTTCCTTTAATTACTCCAATTATCTTTTTTAACTTAGTAATGCAAATTATCGGGGCTTTTCAAGCTTTTACTCCTGCATACATCATAAGCGGTGGAAGTGGCGGGCCATTAGATTCTACATTATTTTACACCCTATACCTTTATCAAAAAGGGTTTACTCATTTCCAAATGGGATATGCATCCGCAATGGCTTGGTTTTTGTTAATTGGAATAGCATTTATTACGGCACTCGTATTTCTATCAGCAAAAAAATGGGTGTACTATCAGGATTAGAGGTGATCTTATGGAGACGAGCAAGGCTACAAAATCAATAAGTAATGTAAGAGTGGTATCAAATAATTCTTACCGGACTATAAAGAACTTAAAAGGAATCCTCCTACATATTTTTATCATTTCCGTAGGAATCATCATGCTCTATCCTCTTCTTTGGATGGTGAGCAGTTCTTTTAAAATAGAAACAGAGATTTTTAGAAATATCTCCTTCTTTCCAACTGAAATTACGTTTGATAGTTATATTCAAGGTTGGGTAGGGTTATCTGGAGTATCCTTTGCAACGTTCTTTAGAAATACAATCTTTTTAGTTACAATGTGTATTATCGGGAATGTATTAGCCTGTTCGATGGCAGCATATGCTTTTGCTCGTTTAGAGTTTGCATTTCGGAAAGTTTTGTTTGCGATCATGCTTGTTACAATGATGCTCCCATTTCATGTTACCGTTATTCCTCAGTATATTATTTTTAATAAACTTGAATGGATAAACACGTATTGGCCGTTAATCCTACCAAAATTTCTTGCAGTTGAAGGATTTTTCATCTTTTTAATGGTTCAGTTTATCAGGTCAATTCCTAGGGAGTTGGATGAAGCAGCAAAAATTGATGGCTGTGGACCAATCAAAATGTACTGGTTTTTAATTTTACCTTTAGCATTACCTGCACTCATTACGACGATGATTTTTACTTTTATCTGGACATGGAATGATTTCTTTGGTCAACTATTATATATCAGTGATATTAACTTATATACAGTTGCACTAGGATTAAGAATGTTTATGGATGCAATGGGCCAAAGCTCATGGGGGGCATTATTTGCAATGTCTACTCTTTCTTTAATTCCTTTATTTGCAGTCTTTATTTTCTTCCAGAAATATTTAATTGAAGGAATTACAACTGGTGGATTGAAAGGATAATGAGATTAGGAGAATGTGTAATGAGACCAAAGATTTATATTACTAGAAAACTAGAGGGGGAGATTGTCAGCTTTCTTGAAGAATACTGTGAAGTTAAAATGTGGCATGAAGAAGATATTCCGGTTCCACAATCTGTTCTAGAAGAGGAGATTAGAGAAATAGATGGATTGTATTGCTTGTTAACAGAGAGTATAGATCATGAGCTAATTGATAAGGCAGCTCATTTGAAGGTAATTAGTAATATGGCAGTAGGCTTTAACAACATAGATATAGGGACTGCAACCGCTAAAGGTATCGCTGTTACCAATACCCCAGGAGTGCTAACTGAAACAACAGCAGATTTAACATTCTCGTTGTTAATGGCTACTGCTCGGAGAATTGTCGAAGCGGACTCTTTTCTTCGAGAAGGAAATTGGAAGACATGGTCACCCATGTTATTAACAGGTCAAGATATATATGGGGCAACACTTGGAATTATAGGATTAGGTCGAATCGGGGAGGCCTTAGCAAGGAGAGCGAAAGGTTTTAATATGAATGTCATATATCATAATCGAAACCGAAAATATGAGGTAGAACAGGAGTTAGGTATTAGATATGCAGAATTCAATCAGCTAATACAAGTATCTGATTATGTTTGTGTATTAACTCCTTTTACAAAGGAGACAGAGAATTTAGTAAGTTATGAGCAGTTTAATCTGATGAAGTCTAATGCAATTTTGATTAATTCGTCTCGTGGAGGGGTAGTTAACGAAGAGGCTTTGTACGAGGCGATTCTTTCAAAAAAAATATGGGGAGCAGGCCTAGATGTGTTTGAGGAAGAACCCATTTCATTGGACCATCCAATTTTACAATTAAAAAATGTCGTGGTCACTCCTCACATTGGAAGTGCAAGTATTCATACTCGTAAAAGAATGGCTCGACTTGCAGCAGAAAATCTTATAGGAGTCTTAACAAAAAATGAGAGTCCATATATCGTTAATTCCAACTATGTAGAGAATTTAAATTAAATGAATGAGGAGGACTAAATGAAATGAAGATTGTCATTGCTCCGGATTCATTTAAGGGGTCATTATCTGCTAGTCAGCTTTGTCGGATTATTTCGCAGTCAATCCATAAGATTGACTCCAACATTGAACTTATTTCCATTCCATTAGCAGATGGTGGTGAAGGAACAATGGAAAACATGGTTCATTCAACAGGAGGGAAAGAGATTCGTTGCAACGTACTTGATCCGTTGAACCGACCGATCCCTGCCAAATTCGGAGTGTTAGGAAATGAAGAAACTGCAATGATTGAGATGGCCCAAGCATCTGGTTTACCTTTACTCTTAGATAGTGAAAGAAATCCTTTAATTACAACTAGTTATGGGACCGGTCAATTAATTAAACATGCACTGGATATGGGCTATCGTCGTTTTATAATTGGACTAGGTGGGAGTGCGACGAATGATGCTGGTATAGGAATGCTACGGGCACTGGGAATGAAGTTTTTTAATCAACATCACAAGCCAATTCATGATGGAGGTGGATCCTTAGCAGAACTAGCCTACATTGATGATTCGGGTTTTGATTATCGTATTAAGGAATCTACTTTTTTAGTTGCCTCTGATGTAGAAAATCCTCTATGTGGAGAAAATGGTGCTTCTGCTGTTTTTGGACCACAAAAGGGAGCAGATTATCAAATGGTCAAAACTCTAGATGAAAATCTACATCATTTTGCAGACATCATTTTAAAACAAAAGGGTATCGATATCCTTAGCATTGCTGGTGGAGGAGCAGCAGGTGGAATGGGAGCTGCCTTAGTTACGTTTATGAATGCGACCATAGGGTCTGGCATTGAAACAGTCATGAAAGAGGTCCATTTTGCTGAAAAGATCTTAAATGCGGATTTAATAATTACAGGGGAAGGGAAACTAGACCATCAAACTCTTTCTGGTAAAGTAATTAAGGGAGTGTGTAGACAAGCGGGATTGAAAGGAATTCCTGTAATTGCATTATGTGGTCAGTTGGACCTTAAACCTTATAGCATCCAAGAATTAGGTTTGTTAGCAGCCTTCTCAATCATAAATAAACCATGTAGTTTAGAAACTGCATTTAGTCAGTCAGAAGAATGGGTAGGGGATGTGATTGAACATATTCTTCGGGTCTTTCTATATAGAAATACATAAAAATGATGTGTAACCTTTATTTTTTGCTGGTTACACATCATGTCTTTTCATTATTTAAAATCATTTTACGTTCCTTTCAGCATTTAAGCGATATTTGAGTAAGACACTCCTTCAAACTTAACACTGACTTTAAGACCTTGTTTTGTTTCAAGATCTTTTTTAAAATCCTTAGCTTTTCTTAAAGCATCCATCATTCCAGTAGAACTAATTTTTACTTCTGTAACAGTCTGTTCTCTTTCTGTTACAAAAACAAAGTGAAACTGTTTCATTACCGTCACCCCTTGGTATATTTGTGTTTGACTTCTTGTATTGAGTATATCATAAAGCTGTATTAATATATATTAATAAACTGTTACATTTTTGTTAAAATGTTATAGAAGTGTAAATCTGTTCGGTACCATTATTAACAGATTGTTTTAAATACATACTTATTAGGCAAATAAAAAAGCACAATAAATGTGCTTTTCTTAGGGGATTTATGATAGAACATTGAATTTTTTTGTTATGCTAGAAAGTGAGTTTGAGAGGGAAGTTAGTTGTAATCCTATTTCATGGGTAGTACCCATTTGCTGTACTTGGTTATTACTAATTTCTAGCATTTGTTCTGTGCTGGCAAGTGTTTCTTGTGATACAGAGGAAAAGCTAAGAGTTGCTTCTTCAAGTTCAGGCAAGACTTGCTTTAGTTCCTGCAGATCTCCTTTCATATTGCTTAAGCTGTTTGTCACTTTTACAATTTCTTTCATTAATTCATCAAAGGATATTTTTGAATCATTGGCTGTTGAAAGATTCATGTTGATTTTTGTTAACATTTGATCAAATTCGCTTGTTGCGTGTAAGGTTACATTTTCCATAGTTGAAATAGATTTCGTAATCTCTTCTGTTGCAATTGTCGATTGTTCTGCTAGTTTCCCAATTTCGTTTGCAACAACAGCAAAGCCCTTCCCTGCTTCACCTGCCCTCGCTGCCTCGATTGTTGCATTTAGTGCTAATAATTTCGTTTGCTTTGCAACACCTTGGATTAAATCAACCAGTTTCGTAATAGAAGTTGAGTGCTTTTTAACTTGTTGAATGGTTCTAGTCATATGCTCGAAATCTGTTTCAAAGGTATGAATCGTGTGAATTAATTTTGAGATGTTTTGTTCGCCATTAATGGCAGATTTGTTCATATCTTCTGAGCTTTGAAAAACTACGTCCATATTTGTTAATAATTCTTGATTCATTAATTTTAATGTTTGAAAATGATCAACATTACATTCTGAACTAACCGCTGTATGTTCCGCACCTTGCTTCACTACATGTATGGAATCTATTAACTGGTGACTGTAAGATAAAGCATCCTCAGAGGAAACCTTCAACTGTCCCCCTGTTCTTTCGAGGTCTATGGTTGTCTCGCTCAATTCACTTAAAATACTTCTCATTTGATCCATCATCATATTAAAGCTTTTGTTTAAGGAAAGAATTTCAGGAATCGTTGTATTTATCATACTAGTAGGATATAAATTCCCTTTTCTTACTTCTTTCATCATACTCTGCAATTGTAATAACGGCGTGGTTAAGCGTCTGACAAAAAGAATGATTAGAATACTAGATAAAAATAAACTTGCAATAATTATGTAAAATGTGAATGTTGCCATTTGTTTTACTGGACCTAAAAAGGAATCTGTTGGAACTATCAATACATAATAACCGTTAAGTTCATCCATTTTATGAACAGAAAAAGTAAACTCCTGACCGTCAATCCGCTTTAGAAAAACATCTTCTTTATTTTTGACGATTTTATCTATTATCGTGGTGGAAAAAGTGACTGGTTCCTTTTTACTAACCTGGAATGGAGTTATTTCATTATCAACCATATAATACATATCTGCTTTAATTCCATCCGAAAGAAGCTGCTTCTGCTGATCTCGAACACTAATCTCTAGCTGCTGCATAAAATAATCTTCGTCACTAACATATAAAAATTTTAAATTTTTTGCTACATATGCCATGATTTGAGTTTCGCGACTTAATCTATTTTCAACTGTATTGATCGTTGCTTTTTTTGCTTGTAAGTAAGAGCTTATGCCAACAGAAATGATAGACAAAGAGAGTAAGAACATAAATAAGATAAGAAGTCTGTTCCTTAAGCTTGGACTGAAGGAAACTTTATTCATCATAGTCTTTATATTTATTACTAATATATGGAATGATTTCTTCGTTTTAAGCATGTTTCTCCTCCAGGATTCGCAGTAATACGACAAATCATAGCATAGGAATATTAAGGAAATGTAAATAGAGTGTAAAATTAAGATGAAGCTGATTTTTATTAAAATAAAAAAAGCTTGTAGAGATATCAGTTTATCTCTACAAGCCTAATCATTCCTATTTTAAAGCAGCTTCTACATTAATGACACCATTTCCATAATAGAATGGATCACCAAGGTACGTGGCTGTTTCTTTTAATTTGTTACGAACCTGAATGTTTGATAGCGAAGGATATTTTTCAATAATCAGTGCAGCAGCTGCGGCTACGTGTGGAGAAGCCATTGAAGTACCGTTATAGCTAGCATATCCATTACCAGGAACGGTACTTAATACACTAACCCCAGGTGCCATCACTTCTAATTCATTTCCAACACTAGAGAAAGAGGCGCGCACATTTTTTGAATCAATTGCACCGACAGCGATAACTGAAGCATATTTAGCTGGATATCCAATGGTATTTCGTTTCCCTTGTGAACCGCTGTTACCAGCAGCAGCAACCACTACGATTCCACTATTATAAGCATTGTCTACAGCTTGCTGTAATGTAGTTGATCCTTGAGACCCACCTAAGCTCATATTAATTACATCCATCTTATTTGTAATGGACCATTCAATTCCTTGTGCAATTCCTGCATAGGTTCCTGAGCCATCAGCACCTAGAACTTTCACAGCATATAAAGTCGCATTAGGTGCCGCACCCAACACTCCTAGTGAATTATTAAGAGCTGCAACCGTACCTGCAACATGTGTTCCATGACCATTCCCATCTACTAATGGATTAGGTTCACCACTTACAAAACTTGCTCCACCTGCCACTGTTAGGTCCTCATGAGTTGCATCAATACCCGTATCTAAAATTGCTACCTTAACACCACTTCCTGTTATACCTGCTGAATGAGCCACGTTAGCTTTGATATGAGGGATTCCCCAAGGAACCGTTTGGCCAATCGCTGTTGCTTTATAGTTCTCTTCAACAAATGCAACATTCGGGTTATTAGAAAGTGTATTTGCAGCTTGGGTAGGTAAACTTACATAAAGAACACTCATGTATTTATATTGGTGTTTGATATCTCCACCAAGGCTTTGGATCTGATTTAGCTTATCTTTCGTTATATTTGAATGAAACCCAACTAAGTATTCTTTTTTACTAACTGCACTACCTGTTGCTTCCGTGTGAGTGTTGATAAAGAACATGGAAATAAGTAAAGCAAAGCTTAAAGCAATACTAAGTATTTTGATATTTTTCAAGAATCATGACCTCCAATTTTTTATGTCCATGACTAGTAAATGGTATTCCATGACAAAAAGAAAAAATATCGTATGATTCAAGGAGAGTTCCCGGGGCTCTGACTTGATGGTTAATTATATGAGAAAGAGAACCCCATATTTACTTAAAATAAAAAACAGTAGCAAAGTCATATAACTACACAACTCAAGTACTATCGAATCTTGCTGTTTTGGAAAGCACTAAAGTATAATAAACTTTATGAAAACGTTTCATTAAATAAATAATTGTGTGGTGAAAAAGAATGGTACCAATTTCTCCAAATCTTTTGGTAAATAAAGTTCAACAATGGAAAGGAAAAGATGTTTATATCCATATAGAGATCAATCCAGGTGGATATTTCCGAAACGGCAAAGCCTCTTTAGACGAAGTATATGTAAAGGGGAACAATACATATCGAATTTATCTAGAGCTTGATCAGAAGCAATCTATCATCCATGTGGACGATCTTACACATATGAGTATAGAAGACGACTTAGTGATTATAACTGCGTATGATGATTTTCAACGTTTAGCACGGACATTAGAAATTAGTCTTAAACCTTTTACTATTTAAAAAAGAAACCTAGAAAAGAAGGGATACAATGTCGACGATTTTAGCGGTATTTGCCCATCCAGATGATGAGACATTTATTTGTGGTGGGACATTAGCGAAGTATGCGAATGAAGGGCATAAGGTTATTTTAGTTTGTGCGACAAAGGGAGAAATGGGAAGACGAATGGGGGTTCCTCCTATGGCTACACGTGAAAGTATCCCTTTTATTCGAGAAGTGGAGCTTAAGAATGCATGTTATGCTTTAGGAATCGAAGATCTTAGATTACTAGGTTTAAGGGATAAACTAGTTGAGATATTTCCATTTCATGAGTTAACAAGAATGGTACTTGAGAAAATTGAAGAGGTAAGACCAGATGCTGTGATTACATTCCATGAGGTATTAGGAGGACATCCAGATCATTGTTCTATTGGCTTAGCAACAACAACTGCGTTTCGCCAATATAAAGAAAAGAATATAGATTGCTATGCCAATTTATATTATGTTTGTTGGTCAAATATAGCAGGGAACCCAAAGCAATTTGGTTTTGAATATAATCAAATTACAAAGATCTATGTGAAGCCATATAATACTCAAAAACTTCATGCTTTTCGTGCACACAAGACACAATCTGAAATGGATAAATGGTTGTGGAATACGGATGAAATAAGTGTAAACCATTTTCAAGCACACGAATACTTTATCCATGCAAATGGACCATTTGGAAATCAATTGAATTCACTCATATAGTAATTGCAGGTTAAATGAGTAGGTAACATATAGTAATAGGGGCTGTCTAAAGTGGACAGCCCCACAAAAACTGATTATTCTTCTCCGACATATTGGATATAGTGTGGACTTGATATCTCTATATCTTTCGGAACACGAATGTAAATCACTTGATTACCTTCAAGATGACCAAAAGAGTTTAAGTAGTTATCATTACTTTTTGATGATGAGAATTGATTGATAACGAAATCTTTTTTAAAAGCTGCAATTTTAATCTGAATTGGATCTGGTCCTTTCATTCGTAAGACATTATCCTCCAATGAAATGGTGAAGTTATGTTTATCCTTAAGTTCAAGTAAATCTACTAAGCTTTCCGATGCGTAATGGAAAATTTCAACCTTATGATCATTCTCCTCTTTTCTTTCAAACAAGTAAGTTGTATAAAACTCTTCAGGCTCACTTACTTTTAACTGATCACCACTAATTTCAAACTCCCACTTTTCGCGAACTTTTACATCTTCTAATTGTTCAATTTGCCCTCTAATTGCTTTTTCATAAAATTTATTTATTTCTACATCATCGTTGATAGAAGAGGTAAAGGGGTTAATCTTACTTAGTCTATTATCTGGTAATAGATAGAAGGTGATTAGCGAAATAAGTAAGATAATCAGATATCCACTAAATAGAAATCTAACCCCTCTATGATGTGAAAATCTTTGAAGAAAGAATAATCCAACGACAATAAATAAAATAATCATAATTGGAAGAAACCCTAAGGTGGCCACTATTTTCTAACCTCCATTCGATTGCTTAGTAAATAAACACATCCAAATAAAATGGACGAAACCAAAAGAGTTTTAATGGTGAAGAGAAATAATGAAGGCTCCTGTACAAAAAACTCATATGCCGAAATTTTTCCTAATCTTCTTCCTTCTACTATTAGCAGTCCTATTGTGATTACTGGGAGTATCACACTAAGTGGTTTATATAATTGAACAATAGTACCTGCAAGATAACCGATTGAACTTAAAAGAAGTATATAAAGAGTGATCACAAAAATACTAAGAATCAATTCGTAGGGTGAAATATAGAAGTAATATTCGGATAAAATCGTATCACTTTTAGAAAAAAACAAAATCACGCGTAAAAGAATACCGGTTAAAACAGCCGTTACACTACTAAAAAGGGCAAGACTACCTAAATAGAGTATATTAGATAGATTGCTAGTTAATCTGTTCGAAACAAAGGTAAAGTCATAGTTTCGATACTCTTTGGTTGTAAGGGTAACCGCAATCGTAAATGCCCAAACCATGGTAAAGATAATAATTAAATCATTAGAATAAGCATTGACATTAATTGAGAGATAGGGTCCTCCTGTTCCCATCCCCATTATTCCGTTGACGGATAATAGCAGAGCAAAGGATTGAACGGCGAGTAAACTAAAAAAGAATCCTAGATTTGCTTTAACTTTATATAAAAATTGCTGCTTTATTAAATCAATCATTTTTGTTTCAGCTAAATACATCATCAATCGCCCCCTTCTCATTGGAAGTTAAATACACACATAAATCATTTGTTGAAACAGAAGTCACTTCTATTCCTTTTATTTTTAGTTTCTCAACTGAAAACTCACCTGCATCATGTTTGATTACAGCATAGAGGGAATCTTTACCGATCGATTCCTTGTATAGAACTTCCTTATCGATTAATTGGTTTTCAACTAAATTTTCGTTTCCTCTTATTCCAATTGCATATTCTCTTAAATCCGATACACTCATGTGGAGTTGAATCTTACCTTGATTAATAAGTAAGACATTCTCAAGTAAATCTTCAATCTCATTTAATAAATGACTTGATAAAATAATGGTCCTTGGATATTGGATATAATCTTTTAATAAAGCTCGATAAAAGTCTTTTCTAACCGCCGCATCCATTCCGGTAGTTGGCTCATCAAAAATGGTCAAAGGGCATCTAGCAGATAATCCAATAATCATGTTAAATGTACTCTTCATTCCTTTTGACAACTTTTGATGAGATTGTTTCGGTCTAAAACCAAAGTACTGAAACAATCGATTGGCCAACTCTTCATTCCAATTAACATAAAAACCTTTAGCAGATGATAATATATCTGAAAGATTTAAGGCAGGTGGGAATTTCATCTGGTCATCAATGAAGATCATATTTGCAGCTACCTTCATACTATTAAATGGGTTTTCTTTTAAAACCATTATTTCACCTGATGATGGATGGTAAAAACCAGCAATCGTCTTTAGTAAAGTTGTCTTTCCTGCACCATTTCTTCCAATAAGTCCTGTAATTGTGTTTTCCTTAATTTCATAGGTGACATTTGATAAGGCTTTGACTTTTCCGTATGTCTTTGTCAAATCTTTACACTCTATCATCACGAGGATTCCTCCCTAAAATGTTTTATTCCCTCTTTTATCAATGTGATTAACTCATCTTCCTCAATGCCTAAACGTTTCGCTTCCGTAACAAGCTCCAATACAAGTTTTTTCATAATTTGATCCTTTCTTTTTTCGAGAATCCATTGCTTGGCATTCTTTGTTACAAACATTCCGAGACCCCGTTTTTTATAAACGATTTTTTCATCAGCAAGGATATTTAATCCTTTGGCAGCAGTAGCTGGGTTAATATTAAACATTTCAGCCAGTTGATACTGAGAGTATATTTTTTCATCCTCTTTAAACGTTTCATTTAGAATTTCGGTCTCTAACCATTCTGCCAACTGAACATAAATTGGCTTCATCCCATCAGGGTTAAGAATCACAAGTACACCCCCTTATTTATTAGTGGTATAGTACATTACTGCTATAATGTAGTGTATTACATAATATTGGTAAAATCTATAAAATGTTAAAGTTTTTTTGAAAATCATTGCTTGTATCCTATTGGACGATTGGATTAAACTTGAAATGTAAACGTTTTAGAAGAAATGGCGGGAGGATGAAATGAGTACAAATACTAAACCAGCCTATGATACATATGGATTTCGTTTTTTAGATACTTTGAATAGTTCATTTTGTCAGCTTTTTGCAGTAGGTCATGAGCATGTGACTACTCATGAATATCATTGGGACGGGTTAAAACGTATTGATGGCCCTTTGTTATTATTTCAATACACAATCGCTGGTTATGGCATGGTTGAGGTTGATGAACAGGTATATAAAGTCAGCCCTGGGCATGCGTTTATGGTAGAGATTCCAAGCAACCATAGGTATTATTTACCACCCTGCAGTGACTCGTGGGAGTTTTATTTTATTCTAGTTCGTCCAACTAATATATCGGAACTGTGGAATGATCTTGTTAGACAAATTGGTCCTGTTCCTAAAATACCTGTGGATAATACATCCATTCTTTTCTTACAAAATGTATTTCATGCAGCTAGTAAAAATCATATAACCGATGGTTTTCGTGCCTCTACAATTGTTTACCAATTTATTATGGAATTATATAGATATACGACAGCGTTTAAAAAGGAAAAAACTTCTTGGCCAATGAAAATCCAAGAAGCAACTGAGAACATGGAGAAAAACTATGAACATATTCAGAGTCTAGAAGAGATTGCAGAATTTGTTGGTTTATCAAAATATCATTTTACGCGTATATTTAGGAAGGCGACTGGCTACAGCCCCATTGAATATTTAACGAAAATAAGAATGGAGCAGGCCGTAAAATTACTGCGTCATACAGATTTATCAATTGATGAAATAGCAAGGGAAATTGGTTATTCAAATGGAAGTTATTTCATCAAGGTCTTTCGGCAATGGATTGGTTTTCCGCCGGGGGAATTTCGTTTGGGAAGGGATCTGGCATCTGTTAATCAACTAAAGTTTGATTAGTTAATATGAGCAAGATATTACAATTGTGAGCAAAACATTGTTGTAGATTCTATAAATTAGTTCCGATTATTATTAGATATATAAGCAATAATTTATTGAAAGGAACTGAGTTGTATGAATCATCATAAACTAGCAATAACTCCCCCGATGGGATGGAATAGTTGGGATTGTTACGGTGCAACCGTAACAGAAGAGGAAGTTAAAGGAAATGCCGATTATATGGCAAAATATTTAAAGGATTTTGGCTGGGAATATATTGTAGTCGATATACAATGGTATGAATCAGGAGCTGTATCCTCACAATATAGACCCTTTGTCCCGTTAGAAATGGATGAATATTCACGTTTAATTCCAGCAAAAAATAGATTTCCTTCTGGTTTTAAAAGTTTAGGAGAATATATTCATAGCCTTGGTTTGAAATTTGGGATTCATATTATGCGTGGTATACCGCGTCAAGCAGTTCATGCAAATACATCGATTCTTGGTACAAATGTTAGTGCAAGAGAGATTGCACATCCTAATTCAATATGCCCTTGGAATACTGACATGTACGGAGTAGACGCTTCAAAGGAGGGGGCTCAAGAGTACTATCATTCATTATTCCAATTATATGCAGAGTGGGGCGTGGATTTTGTAAAAGTGGATGATATTGCAGCTTCACGTCTTTACGATACACACTTACCTGAAATTAAATTGATTCGAAATGCAATTGACCATTGTGGAAGAGACATGGTATTAAGTCTTTCCCCTGGTCCAGCTCCATTAGAGTATGCTGAAGAATTAAAAGAAAATGCAAATATGTGGAGAATGACTGATGATTTCTGGGACCATTGGTCACTATTATATAATATGTTTGAAAGATGTGAAAAATGGAGTGAATATGTAAGTCCAGGTGCTTGGCCAGATTGCGATATGCTTCCGTTGGGGCATATTGGAATTCGCTCAGTCGATGGTGGGGGAAGTGATCGTTGGACACGATTTACGAAAGATGAGCAAATCACCATGATGACATTATGGTCTATTTTTAAATCCCCACTCATGTTTGGAGGAGAGCTCCGTGATAATGATGAGTGGACTGTTTCTCTATTAACAAACGAAGAAGTACTAGATATGCTCAAAAACAGTCATAGTAACAAACTCGTATATAGACAGGATGATAAAATAGTATGGAGTGCCAAAGGTGATGCTTGTTCATATGTTGCTTTATTTAATGCGACAAATGAAACGACAAGTGTTAGTGTAACTCTTGAACAATTAGGTTTAAGTTCACCAGTAAATGCGATTGATCTATGGAAAAATGAAGAATTCGGAACGATAGAAAATGAATTCGAAAAAACAATTCCTTCACACGGAGCGGTGTTATTAAAACTCTATTAATTTTTCTTTAAACAAAAAATAGCTTGGGTATCCCAAGCTATTTTTTGTTTATACGTTAACCACTGTAGGGTTTAATAAAACGATTTTCCCGTCCTCAAGTTCAACTCTTAATTTATTCGTGTCCGAAATTCCAATGGCATCAAGGTATTCTCTCGGAACTTGAATTCTACCAGCGCTGTCAATAACGGTTAATTCTACATGTGTGTCTTCAGCTTCTTGTTGAACCTGTTCTTCTTCCTTCATATAATAGGATCGACGTAAAATCTCACTTGAGGTCTTTCCGTCTCTGATCGCAACCACACGATCCATTTTCTTTGTTAGATGCTGGTCATGTGTAACAATGACAATCGTTACACCTAAATTGCGATTAAGCTCTCTAAATACGTCTAAAATGATATCTGCTGTCCTGTTATCAACACTTCCGGTTGGTTCATCGGCCAGTAAAAGACTTGGGTTATTTGCGAGAGAAATGGCGATTGCTACACGCTGTTGCTCACCACCTGATAGCATGTTAAGACGGCTATTCATCCTATGACCCATCCCTACCATTTCTAAAAGTTCTTTCGCTCGTTCTCTTTTATGGCGTCCTTTTAATAACATAGGGAGCTCAACATTCTCAATTGCTGTTAAATATGGAATTAGGTTTCTAGCATTATTTTGCCAAACGAAACCGACTGTCTCTAGTTTGTATTTGACTAACTCCTTGTCAGAAATTCTTAATAAATCCTTTCCATCTACTATTAGCTTTCCAGCAGTGGGGCGATCTAGCCCTCCTAACATATTTAAGAGGGTCGATTTTCCACTACCACTATTACCGATAATTCCCATTATTTCGCCTTTTTCAACGCGTAAATCAAGGCCCTGTAATGCCATCACTTCTAAATCTTCATCGACTTTATAAATCTTAACTAAATTATCACATTGTATCATTAATCTTCACCCAACTTTATGGCTTGATGAATTTTAATTCTTCTTAAGAAGAGAACTAAAATGGTTAATCCAACAACTAACATAAACGACACGAAGAAATAAATTTTTGTTTCATCTGATGGATCGAACACAACCGTAAATGGTGGTACAAGTTTTGTTGGATCTAAGGTTATTTTAAATAAAGGTACAAACAATTTACTTGTTATTCCTCCAACGATAATTCCAAGTAAACAGGCCATCCCTGATGTCATCGCTTGCTCCCAGACCAATATTCCAATTAGCTTTGGCATAGGAATTCCCATTGCGCGATAAATTCCATACTGAAGTGTCCTTGCTTTAATCGTTAAGATCCAGTACAACAAGAAGCCAATAAATGTGACAACAATGGAAATTAAAAATCCGAGGGTCATTGTACCATTAATCCCTAGTAATAATGCACTATTTTTAATTTCTACTAGTTTAGGTACAATATCATTTAGTTTAATAATTGGAATTTTTTGTTCTCTTATTTCTTCGTATAAAGATATTCGGGATGTTTCAGGTTTTAACTTTAACCAGACCTGATAAGGCTCTAAGCCCATCATATTTTGTACATAAGGTAAGTTAGCAACAACAAAGGTTGGATTGCTTGGGCTATCCTCAGGTTTTTTTAATGGATTATATGTTGGCCAATAGTCGATAATCGCATATACGACAAACTCCCCTGGATCTGATCCATCCCAGCTCAATGTGATATTATCGCCCTCTTTCACTCCTAGAGAATTTGAAAGGGTTTTAGATATTAATACAGCACTTGGTTCAGCTGCAATTAAATTTAAATAATTATACCAATGGTGAGGGAGCAGAGAAGGTTTAAACCAAGCTGTTTCTCCAAACTCCTTTGGCTCAATCGCCATTAATTGAAGACCATATTGACTTTTGCCTTTTGCAACAGCTGTACTGTTTCGTTTATTAAAAACCTTAGTCGCATTTTCGACTGAATCAAGCTTTGTAAAAGGTTCGAATGGCGGTTCTGTATATACCACCTCTTTAAATACAGTAGTCACCGCTTCTTGAGTATCTTCTGTTGATGATGAAGATGAAGCAGGTGGGATCCCTGCAGGAGGAGATGATGGTTTATTACTTTCCCATCTTACATCTACAGTTAACTCAGCTCCATTTTCATATCGAAGCTGTTCTTCTAAATTATTGTTTATGGTTCTTGCGGCACTTGCACTAAATACGCCAATACCAATTGTCATAATAAGGAAAAGCATAAGGAACTGATATTGTTTTGCCGATCTACTTACTTGAAGGAAGGTACTGTATAAGGAGACAGACCAGTATTTTTCTCCTAATTTGTATATCCCTTTTAATAACCAGGGATATAGTCTTAAAATAAATAACCCTAAGCCAATAATAAAAATCGCAGGAATGAAAAAGAGTAATGGATCGATATATAGATCATTACTATTAGCTGATAAAGCTAATAATTCTTGTTGACGTCGCTTAAAGTTATATAATCCATAAAGGGAGATTCCAAGTAAAAATAAATCGATAAAAACCGTATACCATTGCTGAGTAGAAACGGTTCTTGCTAAGTTCTGTTTATGATTCACAATGCTTTGCTTTGATGCGTGATATACAGGAATCATAATCATAAAAATGGATGAAAGTACGGCTATTAACGCATATAAGTATGCTTTTGCTCCTATTTCAACAGGCAATGCCGATCTTTGGACAAACTCTAAAAAGCCATTGGAGGCTCCTAAAATTGTACAAAAAAACAATCCGATATATGGTCCTAAAAGAAAGGCGAGGACACCCAATATGGATATTTCAATAAAATAAATTAATAGAATCTGAGCCCTTTTTGCACCCCGACTTGATAATACTGCAATTTCTGTTAACTGCCGTTGAATAATCAATCTAGACACCATGAAAAGATAGATTCCTAACATGACAAGAATCGGCACATTTAATGACCATAGCATCACAGTTAACTGCTTTTCTTTCTGAATATATTTCAGCAAAATATCTTTAATAGGAAAATTAAAAACAATGGATGTTTTTTTGATCCCCGATATCTCAGTCTTTAATTTCCTCTCTAAACTTAATAATCTAGGAATATCTTCATTTTTAATTGTATGATAATCAAATGCTGTACTGAACCTACCGATACCAAGTAAGCTCTCATTCTTCTCGAGAATTTCAGTTCTGAATAATTCCTCATGAATGATAAAATCCCTACTATACGATTGAGGTGGAATGGACCAGTAAGGGTCAGTTTCACTTTTTGCTTTAAATGTTCCAACCGGTTTAACGATGAATTGATTTTCACCATCACCTGCAATAAATGATGTTTCTAAGACCATATCCCGATCCTGAAGAGCTATATCTGGAACTAATGCTTCAAATACACCGTTAACAGGTTCTTTACTTGGTAGTCTTCCGTCAGTAATGGTAATATGATCCTCCACATTACTTAACATGACAATTTTTCCAGGTCTAAGTGGAGAATCTCCTCTGGTCTCATCTTCAAAGATGATTTTAAGAGGAGAGGTGTAGAGCATTTGCACCTTTGAAATTATAGGTAGTCCTGCCTCCTCGATAATTCTCTCATTAATTGCTTCAACCTTTTTAAGTGATTCCCGAGGATTTGATACTACGATTCCTGAGAAGGAATCTGAAAAGGAAAAACCACCAGGAAATTGGTTGTTTCTTACTTGATAATCCTCTAATTCCTTTACTAATAGCTTTTGCAGTACACTTGAAGTATAAGTTGGAATTGTCGATACGAGAGAGACAGTAATTAATAGACCGAGGAATAAGCTTCCGGTAAGCCAACGGTTATTAAGCATTTTTCGAAAGATTACTTTTATGATTGCCACCTTGCTTTTCCCTCCTATTTGATGATTATTTTGTCTCCTTCATTTAACCCATTCAATACTTCAATTTCTGTTGCAGATTCAATTCCTGTTTCTATATCAATTTCTCGCTTTGTATTGTCAATAAGCACTTGTACATAATTTCGTCCCATGGCTTTTCTTAAGCCGTTTTTAGGAATAATTAGTGTATTCTCTTTTTTAGCAGTAATAACCTCAATATTTACAATATCGCCAACCTTAGCATTCTCTGGTAGTTTATCCAGATTAATGATAAGACTTTTTGAATATAAATCAGGATTTTTTTCATACACTTCAAATGGAACATCACCAGGTGTTGTGACCACTTCCCCTGTTGCAGTTTGATCCTTAAGAGTAACAGTAGCTTCCATTCCAGTCTTAACATCTACTAAATTTCCAGCATTTATCGCTGTATAAAGAATTTGTAAATTGGACGTATCAGCTACTTGAATAACTGATTGATAAGCTCCAATCATTTCTCCCTGTTTAATATCAGTAACAAATGTAACAATACCATCAATAGGTGATACAATTTTTGAGTTTGCTTGATGATTATAGAGTTGATTTAAACGAACCTGAATGCTTTTAATATCTAGCTCGCCAATTTCTATTGAGTATTTATCAGCGTGTTGCGCTTTCATTTGTTCCAATCTTAACTTTGCTTTCTTAAGATCAAGCTGTAATTGCTCGATATCATATGCTAGATTACCAGTTTCGACCTCAATTAAGGTTTGTCCCTTTTTAACGAGATCTCCTTCACTAACATGAATGGTTTTAAGTCGTCCGCCGTCTTGGGTATAGGATAAACTCTGCCTATTTTGAGGAATTAAATTTCCTGTTCCTTTAATTGATTTAATGATTTCTCCTGCTTTAACCTCGACAACATCATATTCAATTTTTGCAGGTTCCACTAATGGGGGAGCAAGAACTTGTTCTTCCTTAGGTAAAATAGAGCAAGCAGATAAAAAAATAATAAATAACGACAATAAACAAAATTGAATAATAGGGACAGAAGAGCGTCTATCGGATAAGTTCTTTTTTTTCATACGCAATTTTTCGATCCTCCAATGTATATACATGCTCCACAATTTCTAGTATTCCTGGATCATGTGTAGTCATAATAATGGTTGTTTTTCGGCTACTTACTAATTCTTGAAAGAAATGAATAATACTAAAGGCCATCCTACTGTCTAATTCTGCCGTCGGTTCATCTGCTAGAATTAGTGGTGGATTTGGGGCGATCGCTCTAGCAATGGCAACTCGTTGTTGTTCTCCACCAGATAATTCAAACGGTCGGTGCTTTGCTCGTTTCGTTAGTCCGACTAAATCTATCGATTCGGCAATTCTAGTTTTCCATTCATCACGTGGGATTCCAGCGATTCTAAGACCAAATTCAATATTTTCCTCAACACTTAATAAAGGAACTAATCCAAATGATTGGAAAATAAATCCCATTTCAGTTCTTCGAAGCTCAGAGCATTGTTTTTCTGAGTACTCACTAATCGAAGATCCTTGAAAAATCACATCACCTTTCGTGGGCTTATCCAGTGCTCCAATAAGATTTAAAAGAGTGGTTTTTCCAGAACCTGATCTTCCTCGTAATGCAGTTAAAGAATAAGGAGGAATTGAAAGGTTAATATTATTTAAAACTTGCACTTTTTTGTTACCGCTTCCAAAAGTCCTTTCAACATTTAATAATTCAACAATTGTTTCCATTGTTCACCACTTTCCTTTAGTAAGATAGTAAGTCTTTTATAACATATTAATATATCCATTAACATAATTCTAGTTTTATTGACAAGAACCTTTAATAATTCCAAAAAATTGGAGGATTTCTAAAAGTTTGAAACAAAGGAAAGGGAAAATAAACTATAATAAATTTTTATGTTATTTTTTATACAAAAACAATGTAAGGAAATCTAACAAAGTTGTTGCGGGTATAAAAAGATAGGGATATACTTTGAATAGAGTTAAAGTTTTAAAAATTAAATAATGGTTCTTGTGTTT
>JBEQAC010000027.1:0-22877 GCA_041640535.1 Bacillaceae bacterium | reverse complement strand
CTTGTCGCTTCAATCATGCCAGCGACCCTATCTGCTATTTCTACAGGGGCAAGACATGGAATCCTCTTTAAAGGAGGCGTCCATTTGGAACAACTAGGAAACATCAAAGCAATCGCTTTTGACAAAACGGGTACTCTTACAAACGGGAAACCTGAAGTAACTTCTGTTATGGTTCGAAATGATGTAACAACTGAAGCGTTTGTAAGGATCGTCGCTTCTATCGAATATCACTCTACTCATCCATTGGCACAGTCCATTGTGAGCTATGCGAAGGAGAAGCTTAAAATTGATTTAGTCGAACCTGATGGAATTGAAGATGTTCCTGGTTGGGGTGTCATTGGCTCACTGAACGGAAAAGAGTGGAAAATTGGGAAAGCTGAGTTTATCGGGCAAGAGGTAGCTGATTTATTTCACCAAGATGAAACAAAGAAATTAGCTTCTACCGGAAATACCATTGTTTATGTAAGTGATGACCAAGGGATTGTTGGGTTTATAGCTCTCCAAGATACAGTTCGAGATGAAACGGCAAAGTCCATTGAGGAGCTTAAAAAACTTGGGGTTCATACGATTATGCTTACTGGGGACGGAAAGAGCACAGCCGAAGCCATTGCGAATGAAAGTAAGATTGATGAATATATCGCTGAATGCTTACCTGAGGACAAAGTTGAAAATGTTAAGAATTTAAGAACAAAGTATGAGGTTGTTGCCATGGTTGGTGATGGAATCAACGATGCTCCAGCACTTGCAACCTCAAACGTTGGGATTGCAATGGGAGAAGGTACGGATGTAGCGCTCGAAACAGCAGATATTGTGTTAATGAAGAATGATCTACCCAAAATTGCAGAAGCCATCAAATTATCACAGAGAATGAACAGAATCATTAAACAAAACATCGTATTTTCAATTACGATTATTATGTTATTAATCTGTTCCAACTTCCTTCAAATCATCGATCTTCCTTTTGGTGTGATCGGTCATGAAGGTAGTACGATTTTAGTTATTTTAAATGGGTTAAGATTATTGAAGTTATAAAAAAAGAAGGCCTAGCCTAAGCTTAAGAAGTGGTTCAGTTTCGTGCAAAAATAAAAAAGGATAACAGACCAAATCACATATGATTTGGTCTTTTCCTTGTTGTGTGCTGACTCTACTGTTTTGTTTAAATCCGCTCCGTAACAAGCCTCTCATTCGGACTGATAACTACCTATTTCCTCGTTCCTCTGTCCGAAGAACTACCGCATTCGGACTCAACACTCTCGATTTCCTTGTTCCTCTGTCCGAAGAACCCCAGCATTCGGACTCAGCACTCTCGATTTCCTCGTTCCTCTGTCCGAAGAACTACTGCATTCGGACTCAACACTCTCGATTTCCTCTTTCCTCTGTCCGAAGAACCCCAGCATTCGGACTCAGCACTCTCGATTTCCTCGTTCCTCTGTCCGAAGATCCAACGCATTCGGACTGGCACCTGGGATTTCCTCGTTCCTCTGTCCGAAGAACCCCAGCATTCGGACTCAACACTCTCGATTTCCTCTTTCCTCTGTCAGAAGAACTACTGCATTCGGACTCAACACTCTTGATTTCTTCTTTCCTCTGTCCGAACTCAACCGCATTCGAGCTTGCACAGGTGATTTCCCTTTTTCCAACATTATTGGACCTACTTTTCCTAAAACTCGATCTCACTTTTCATTTACTTATTCCCTCTTACCCTTGTCGTATTCAAAATCGCGTTAATTTCTCCACCAACAATAATGATCATACCCGATAGATAGAACCAGATCATCAACACGATGACGGCACCAAGGCTTCCGTATGTCGCGGTATAGTTTCCAAAATTGTCGACGTAATAAGAAAAGCCTAAAGAGACAAACATCCATCCAAATGTAGCGAAAAAGGCCCCACTTAAGACTTGTCTTAGTTTGAGACGTACATTTGGTGCGAAGTAATATAAGCAAGTAAATACAATAAATAATATAGAAGCACTTAAAATCCATCTAATTGCATTCCACATGCTTAAAAATTGTTCTGATAATCCAAAGGACGAAAAGATAAATAATCCAATTTGTCGGCCGAAAACCGGGAGCACTAACGCAATAATAATGACAAATACCATCGCAAATGTGAAAATAACTGACATCCCGCGAGCTACAAGGAAATTTCTGCTTTCCACAACATCATATGCTTTATTAAAGGAACGAACAATTGCATTGATTCCATTTGAAGCAGACCAAATGGTGGCGATGATTCCAAATGAAAGTAGCTTTCCATTATGTCCGCTCATGATCGAATTTAAATTGGTCTCGATCATACGCATGGTTCCCTCAGGTGCATATTGTCTAATCGTATTCAGGACATCAATTTGAGAAATTGGCAAATAGCCAATTAATGTGACAAGAAAAATGAGAAACGGAAATAACGATAGTAAAAAAAAGTAGGCTAGCTCAGCTGATAATCCTCCCACTTCATCCTCATCAAATCGTCTGATCAGTTCTTTAATAAAGTTGAGGGTATTATTTCCTTGATTCATTGCATCACCTCTCTAGTTCGTCGATCCCCCTACTAGTCGTGTTTTGCTTAACACGAGTAAATGCTTCTTGTGTTTCCTTTACCATACTTAGCATCTCAGGTGTTGTTTCATTTAATTCACTAACTTTGCCTACAATAAACTTCACATCATCCGAAATATCTTCAAACGTAGTCCGAACCTGGTGGATATTTTCTTTCAAGGTATTGGTTATTTCCTGTGGATGCTTTATGACTTCAACGGTCTTCTTGCTGATTTTTTTCGTATTATGTATGAATTGCTCCCTTGTTTCTCGATCAAAAAGGGAAACCGCTGCTCCAATTGCTGCTCCAATGATCATTCCTTCTAGCATTTTATTTCGATTTGCCATCATAAACCTCCATATGTTATAGGTTATTTTCTATTTTTATCGTTTGAAGTAACCCTTTACAACCACTTGTAACTAGCTCATACGTCTCATCAAAGTTACCTGTATAGTAAGGATCCGGCACATCCTCTATTTTACTTTTTTCTACAAAGTCAAGAAGTCTTCCAATGTAGCCTGTTTGCTGATACCCTGCCATCCTTCTTAAGTTTCCTAAATTTTCAGCATCCATCGCAATGATATAATCAAAATTAGAGATATCATCTTTTGCGATTTGTCTTGCTACAATGCCCTCATACTTAATTTGATTTGTCGTTAAAATCTCTCTTGTACCTTCATGCGGTGGTTTACCAATATGCCAATTCCCCGTCCCAGCTGAATCCACACTAATCTTATCTTCTAATCCTTCATTTTTTACCATCTGACGAAAAACCGCTTCGGCCATCGGTGACCTGCATATATTCCCAAGACAAACAAAGAGAACCTTAATCATCTCATAACCCTCCTATTTAGTCTGCTTATATTATAACTTTAAATAGAATTGTAAGACAAAAGTGAAAAGAATTTATTAAAGGAAATGTTTTTTAGTAAAACATGATACAATAAGAAAAACGCCGAAAGGATGTAAAAAATGGACTTAACACAAAAATCAGTTGAAAACGTAGAGTTTATGATCGAGCAAATAAAAGAGAAATTAAAAGTTCTTAACTTAGGAGCAATTAAACCTTCTCATTTCGATGAAGAAATGTACGAAGAATTAAAAGAAATTTATGAAATGGTCATGAAAAAAAATTCTTTTAGCCCTAATGAAATGCAGGCATTAGTAGAAGAATTAGGGTCTTTACGCAAAAAATAAAGATTACATAGCAAGTACCTTCTTAGGTTATAGCCCTCTCCTCTTCCGCATATATGTGTATAAAGGAAGGGAGAGGGTTATTCATGGTAGCCATGTGGTGGATTACAACCGTTGTTGTGTTTCTTTTTCTTGTTTTTGGTGTATTTTTTATTATCTTCAAACTTCGTACTTCTCTAAATATTCACGATTCTGTCAAAATAGATCCAATCCCCGAAGACCTCCAAACTTCTACAAAGAAATAGCTATATTCTTACCTCCTTTCCGGGGGTTTTTATTTTTTTAATGGAAATGTTTTCGTTATAATAATTATGAGGTGAAAGAGTTGGATACAGTAACACACACACTATTTGGTATGACATTATACGGTGCAATAGATAAACGAAAGGATTCCAAAGAAATGAAGCGAGCCCTAATTCTTGCCACGATTGGGGGAAGTCAGATTCCAGACATCGATGTAATCTCTCGATTTTGGGATACAGAGGGTCTATACCAAATGTGGCATCGTGGGATCACTCATTCGATTTTCATGGTTCCTGTTTGGGCCGCTCTCTTAACTTTGGTATGTGTTCTTTTGTTCCGAGTAAAGGATTATAAACGAATATTTCTGATATCGAGCCTTGCGGTGTTTATCCACAACACATCTGATGTCTTTAATTCCTGGGGCACCGGATATTTAGAACCCTTTTCATCCGTACGGTTAACACTTGGGGTGATTCCAATTGTGGATATTGTCTTTTGGTTGATTATGATTTCGATTATGATTATTACCCGTTTTAAAAAGGAGAATAAATATCGTATATTTAGACTTGCTTGGATACTCATTTGTGTTCACATTTTCATTCAATCCCTACAAGGATTTATTATTCATCAACAATACAAGGACCGATATGATCAAATTGCTTTATCAGCAAGCTTTATCCCGTGGAATTTTACGGTTATTGGTAAAAAAGATCATGTTGTAGAAATTACGGATGATGCATTATTTACATCTCCTAAACATATGTATACCCTTTATTCAAACGAAGATGCTGATTTAGAAAAGCTTTTTATCGAAAATCCTAGTGCGAAAACATTGTATACTTGGTCTCCTTTTGTGGTGGTCGTTGATAATGATGAAAAGTTAGGAATCTATGATCCTCGTTTTTACATGAATGGGGAGTCGTTTTTATTTGAATATATTAAAAAAGAAGAACTCTAAAAGAAGCCAGTAGAACGTCTACTGGCTTCTCATTATTTATTACACACCTTTAAATGCTTGGCGATAGATTTCAGCTAATTCTGTGACAAGTGGTAGTTTTGGATTAGCAGTTGTACATTGATCTTCAAATGCACGCTCTGCTAAGTAATCTACTTTTGCTTCAAATTCTTTTTTCGTTACACCGTTTGCTTCGATGCTCATAGGGATTTCAAGCTCTTTTGCTAGTTTAATAACCGCTTGAACTAGGCTTTCAACACCTTCTTCAGTTGTTCTTGCTGGTAAGCCAAGTACTCTAGCAATCTCAGCATAGCGTTGATCTGCAACAAAGTGCTCATATTTAGGGAACGCTGCAAACTTTTTCGGTTTAGACGCATTGTAACGAATGACATGCGGCATTAAGATTGTATTTGAACGTCCGTGTGCAATATGGAATTCAGCTCCAAGCTTGTGAGCTAAGCTGTGGTTAATTCCTAAGAATGCATTGGCGAATGCCATCCCTGCAATCGTAGAAGCATTATGCATTTTCTCACGAGCTACAGCATCACTTCCATCACGGTATGCACGTGGGAGATACTCAAATACAAGTTGAATTGCTTTGATTGCTAAACCATCTGTATAGTCATTAGCCATAATTGAAACATATGCTTCAAATGCATGAGTTAATACGTCCATCCCCGTATCTGCCGTAATTACTTTTGGAACAGTCATGACAAATGTAGGATCTACGATTGCTACATCTGGAGTTAACTCATAATCTGCTAAAGGATATTTAATATTATTCACTTTGTCTGTAATAACAGAGAATGAAGTGACTTCAGATCCTGTACCAGATGTTGTTGGAATTGCTACGAATTGTGTTTTATCTAGCTTCGGATATTTAACAACACGTTTACGAATATCTAAGAATTTTTGTTTTAGGCCAAAGAAGTCGGCTTCTGGGTGTTCGTAGAATAACCACATTCCTTTAGCAGCATCCATCGCAGATCCACCACCAAGTGCAATAATAACATCTGGTTGGAACGCCATCATTGCTTCTGCACCCTTCATGACTGTGTCAATTGATGGATCTGGTTCAACATCAGAGAACACATCTACATGAACTAAGTCTGGGCGTTGACGAAGATAATGAGTCACTCGATCTACATAACCAAGCTTCACCATACCAGGATCAGTTACGATAAATGCACGAGAGATATTTGGCATTTTCGCTAAATACTGAGATGAATTTTTTTCGAAATAGATTTTAGGTGGAACTTTGAACCATTGCATATTATTATTCCTTCTCGCCATACGTTTTACGTTTAATAGGTGGATTGCTCCAACGTTAGATGATACTGAGTTTTTACCGTAAGATCCGCAACCAAGTGTTAGAGATGGTAGGAATGCGTTGTAAATATCACCAATTGCACCTTGTGAAGATGGAGCATTTACGATAATACGGCACGCCTTCATTCTAATACCGAATGCTTTTTGAACTTCTTCATTTGTTGAGTGAATCACAGCAGAGTGACCTAGACCACCAAACTCAAGCATTTGCTCAGCTCTTTCTAAACCTTCAGCTGTAGAGTTTACTTTATAGCAAGCAAGGACTGGGCTTAATTTTTCTCTTGATAGTGGATAGTCAGGCCCAACACCTTGTAATTCAGCTACTAAGATTTTTGCATCAACCGGTACCTTCACTCCAGCCATTTTTGCGATTTCATATGCTGGTTTACCAACGATATCTGCATTCACTGCGCAAGTATCTTCTCTGATGACTAATTTTGAAACTTTTACAGTTTCTTCAACTGATAAGAAGTAGCAGCCTTTATCAATCATTTCAGCTTTTACTTCATCATAAATCTCTTTATCGATGATCACAGCTTGCTCAGAGGCACAAATCATTCCATTATCAAATGTTTTTGATAGGATTAAGTCATTTACTGCTCGTTTTACCACAGCAGTTTTTTCAATATAGCAAGGAACGTTACCTGGTCCTACACCTAGTGCTGGCTTACCAGTACTGTAAGCAGATTTCACCATTCCAGCTCCACCTGTTGCTAGTACAAGAGCAATCCCAGGGTGGTTCATTAATAGCTTCGTTGCTTCAATTGATGGAAGCTCAATCCATTGAATACAATCTTCAGGAGCACCGTGCTTCACAGCTGCGTCACGTAAGACTCTGGCTGCCTCACTGCTACATTTTTGAGCAGATGGATGAAACGCGAAAATAATTGGGTTTCTAGTCTTAATAGACACTAGTGCTTTAAACATCGTTGTTGATGTCGGGTTTGTTACTGGTGTAACCCCTGCAACCACACCTACCGGCTCTGCAATTTCAATGACACCGTCAAAATCATTTTCATTGATGATTCCTACTGTTTTATCGTATTTAATATTGTTATAGATGTATTCTGTTGAGAATATATTTTTAATTACTTTATCTTCAAATACCCCACGCTTTGTTTCTTCTACTGCAAGCTTAGCTAGTGGCATATGTTGATCTAATCCAGCTAACGCCATTTCTTTCACAATTTTATCAACCGCTTCTTGATCTAGTTCTAAGAAAGCTTTTAGAGCCTTTTGCCCTTTTTCAACAAGTGAATCAATCATTACTTCTACTTCATTTTGTTTTGTTAGCTCTTTTTCTTCTACTGCCATTATAAACCCTCCTATTTTGTGAAGAATTTCACATATATATTTTAAAAAATAAAACATATAAAAAGTTTGTGATATTTTTCACATGTTTTCTCTAAAATAAAATGTATGCCGGTAATTACTACCATGTATACATCATAAACCCTAAATCATTTTTTGTGTGTGACTGTTTTGTGAAATATTGAGCAAAGTTTTTTTGGAATAATAATTGTTTATTCACATACGGGATTTCTAAAGATTTTCGTAATTGATATATCATTATACATTCTTGAATTCTTTTTCAATAAGCAGACAAAGTTTGCTGTCCATATATATGATGGAATTGTTTGGCCATCTTCAATCATCATTGCTTCAAATTCATCACCAACTAATTCCTCAAATATTTCTAAGGTATATGTTTCAGTGTCAGTTGAAAAATCTTTCCATTCACAAAGTATCATGCTTATACCCTCCCTTTATACTCTTAACTTTCTTTCTACACTTTGATTATAGCACCTCCATACAGTAAAAACGGTGTTAATGGTGAACAATTTATGAAACAAAAATCGAAATAAAAAGAAGCGTGAGTCCCACGCTTCAGTTTGCAGTACCTCGTCTTGCGAAGTCAATGAATCGGAATTTATCAAGACGATGTCTTGATTCAGTGTATTGGAAAAGACTTGCGTCATCTAGATGTACATAGTTTTTGACCACGACTATATGCTGAAAACCATTCAAATCTAAAAAGCGCTGATCTTCCTCAGTACAATCCTCCACGACAACTTCCTTTTTTGCAAAGCTAATGTTTAACTTTACTTCCTTCTCAAGGTATTCGTAGATCGAGTTTTCACAGATTTCTTTAGTTAAAAACGGTACATACCTTTTATTAAAATAATCTTTATCAAGGATGATTCTTTCACCATCAATTTCTCTTGCTCTGATGACCTTCCAGATTTCATCTTTTGATGTAACATTCAATTGATTTTTTATAAATTCATCTGGCTTAATTAGACCAAATTCCTCTACAATTGTTGTTGATTTTCGTCCAAGACTTTGAGATAGCTCTTTAAAGCTAACCAGTCCTGAGATTGGGAAGCTAAACTTGTTCACATCTAAAATAATAGAGCCTTTCCCTTTTATCTTTTGAATTAGCCCATTCTGGGATAATAAAGTAAGTGCTTTTCTTATTGTTTCTCGTGAAGTTCCATATTTTTCAGCTAACTCATTCTCAGACGGCAATTTCGTTCTTGCCGCTAGTTTACCTGTTTGAATTTGTTCTGCTAATTCGTTGTATATTGTAAGAAATTTATTTTCTCTCATCATAACCACCGAATTTATTGTAGCACTATTTTTTCATGTAATAAACAATGGATTCATATGGGCGTAGTAACATGTTCTTAAAGTTTATCGGAGATTCTTGATAATTCGATAACAGAACTTCAGCTTTAAAGTCTTTGACATCAACTTTATCTGGAAGATCAAAATTTGTTTCTTCACCATAAAAGTTATTAATGACAAGAAGTTTCTCATTTTCACCGTTACGAATATAAGCAAAAATCTTTGGATCCTCTTCTAGGATTAATTGATAGTCACCAGTTGTAATGATATCATACTGTTTCCGTAGCCGATTGAGCTTTTGATAATGGTAAAAGACAGAGTTCGGATCCTTTAACGCATTTTCGGCATTCACCTCTTTATAATTTGAAGCCACATTAATCCAAGGCGTTCCGTTTGTAAACCCTGCATGATTTTGATCATTCCATTGAACTGGGGTTCTTGAATTATCTCTTGATTTACTTTTAAGAATTTCTAGGATCTCTTCTTTACTCATCCCTTGACTTGTCTTAATGTCAAACATGTTGAGAGATTCAACATCACGATATTCTAATATATCTTCGAATTTCGGATTTGTCATTGCAAATTCTTCACCTTGATAGATATAAGGTGTTCCCTGCATCATATGAATGGTGGTTGCCAGCATTTTCGCTGACTCATTTCGGTATCGATCATCATTTCCATACCTTGAAACAATGCGGGGCTGGTCGTGATTACACCAGAATAATGCATTCCATCCTCCGCCCTTGTTCATTTCTACCTGCCAGGTTGAAAGAATCCTTTTTAAAGCAAGAAAATCAAAATCAGCAAGTGACCACTTATCCCCATTTTGATAATCCACCTTTAAATGATGGAAATTAAAAGTCATACTAAGTTCATTTCGGTTTGGATTCGTATACTTGATACAATGGTCAATCGTTGTCGAAGACATCTCGCCCACCGTCATACTATCGTATTTTGAAAATACCTCCTCATTAATTTCCCTCATAAATTCATGGACTTTTGGTCCATCCGTGTAAAATTTCCGACCATCACCGGGAGGAACGGACCCGTCGTCATTAGGGAAACGTTGATCCTTACTAATTAGATTTATGACATCTAATCTGAATCCATCTACCCCTTTTTCAAACCAAAAGGTCATCATATCGTATAATTTTTGGCGAAGTTCTTCGTTTTCCCAATTCAAATCGGCTTGAGTTACATCGAACAAGTGAAGATAGTATTGACCTGTTTGTTCATCGTATTTCCAAGCCGAACCCCCGAATTTCGACTCCCAATTTGTTGGTTCATCCCTCCATATATAATAATCACGATAAGGACTATTCTTTGAGCTACGAGCTTGTTTAAACCACTCATGTTCTGTTGAGGTATGATTTACGACAATGTCCATAATCATCTTCATTCCACGGTTATGGGCTTCTTTTAATAATTGATCAAAATCCTCCATCGTCCCGTACTCTTCATGAATTTGAAAGTAGTCACTAATATCATAGCCATTGTCCTTTTGTGGTGATTGATATATTGGGGTCAACCAAATGACGTCGACTCCGAGCTCCTTTAAATAATCAAGCTTTTCAATGATTCCTTTCAAGTCACCAACACCATTTCCGGACGTATCGTAAAAGCTCTTTGGATAGATTTGATACACGACCGCTTTTTTCCACCAAGGTTGTTGTTTCATTATTCTCCACCGCCATGAGTTATATTTGTATAAATAGAGAATGAGGGTGACTAAATCAGCCATCCTCACTTTATTTTCTATGCTGCTGCTTTATTTCCTTTCAATTTTGCAAATGTATATGTTAGTACTAAAGGTACAACGATTACGATTGCCATTCCGATAAAGAATACTCCCCAAAATTCCGTATAAATCGATAGGAATCCTGGTATCCCTCCTACTCCAATGGATGGAGCTTTAACGCCGTTAATCGCAATAAACATCCCTGCAATCGCTGCTCCAATAATGGCAGAAATAAATGGATATCGGAAGCGTAAATTCACACCAAACATCGCAGGTTCGGTAATCCCTAAATAAGCTGAAATCGAAGATGTCATCGCAAGACCTTTTACCTTCTCATCTTTCGTTGCTAACATCACGCCTAATGCTGCTGAGCCTTGGGCGATGTTTGAAAGAGCCACAATTGGCCATAGGAATGTTCCTAAAATTACCGCATCACCAATGAGCTGTAAATCAACGGCTAAGAATGTATGGTGCATCCCTGTAACAACTAATGGTGCATATAAAGCACCATAAATTAGGCCACCTAATAACGGAACTGTATCAAATACGGAAACAACCGCATTTGTAACCCATCCACCTACAGTAAAGGTAATGGGTCCAATAAACATAAATGAAGCAAAACCAGTGACTAATAATGCAATCGGAGCGACAAGCAATAATTGAAAGGCGTCTGGTATTCTCTTCCGTAAAAACTGTTCAATTTTTGCTAATACATAAGATGCTGCAAGTACTGGAAGCACTTGACCTTGGTAGCCTACTTTTTCTATTTCTAGACCGAACAAATTCCATACAGGGACGTCTTTTGCTGCTCCGTAGCCCCAAGCGTTAAGGAGATCAGGGTGAACAAGCATTAATCCAAGCACAATCCCTAAAAGTTCACTTCCACCGAACTTCTTAACCGCTGACCACCCAATTAAACCAGGCAGAAACACAAAGGCCGTATTCGCGATTAAGTTAATAATCCCCGCAAAATCCGCCCATTGCGGGTGCATATCGACAACTGATGCCTCGTTGTAAAAAATTCCCGGTCCAGTAAGGATGTTATTAATCCCCATTAATAATCCAGCTGTTACAAGGGCCGGAAGAATTGGAATGAAAATATCTGCTAATGCTTTAATTGCCCGTTGCAACGGATTCAAGTTTTTCTCTGCCGCATTTTTAATGTCTTGCTTTGAAGCGCGACCAATTTCAGCCACATCTACTAATTCGTTATATACCTTATCAACCGTTCCTTGCCCAATAACCACCTGAAATTGTCCATTTGTAGAAAAAGATCCTTTTACTAGTTCGATATTTTCTAACGCGTCCTTATCTACGATCGATTCGTCCTTTAGTGCAAAACGTAGTCTCGTTACACAATGTGTTGCTGCTGCAATATTATCTTTCCCCCCAACAGCTTTGACCACTTGTTCTGCAACTTGTCGGTTTTTATTCATGTTCAACCCTCCGTCATCGATATAGCGATATAATCTATTATTTATGAATCGCTTACAATTTATTTAAAATTTTTAACATGTATATACATGTTGTAGAGTTATCATAACCTGTATATACATGTTAGTCAATAAAAAAATACAAAGCTAAATTATCAAATGATATTTTAACTTATATAAACAACGTTTCCATCATAATAATGTAGTGGAGGATTTTCGCTTTTCATGCCAGCTAAACAGTGAAAAATTATTGAAAATTATAATTGTTTATTATATAATAATTAACACTTTTAAAATTTTTTAAATATTCAATTTTTGTTTTTAATATATATGTGGCTTTAATATAGGAGGTCAAACACTTGTCAACAACATCAACAGACATGACATTTCGAGAAGAGATCAATCAAATTTTTCATTATTTTCATACTCACCCAGAAATCAGCTGGAAGGAGTTTGAAACGACTGCTTATATTAAAGATTATTTACAACAATATTCTTGTAAAGTTACCACCTTTACAGATTGCACTGGAATCATGGTAGAGATTGGGAGCGGTTCACCTGTTGTTGCAATCCGGGCAGATATGGACGCGTTATGGCAAGAGGTTGATGGCGTTTTTCAACCTGTTCATTCATGCGGACATGACGCACATATGACCATTGTCCTTGGGGCCTTTTTACGTTTGCAGCAAAAAGGTTTAACCCAGGGTACCATTCGATTTATTTTTCAACCGGCAGAAGAAAAGGGAAATGGTGCTCTAACACTGATTGATAAGCAAATAGCTAAAGATATTGATTATTTATATGGAGTTCACCTTAGACCTTATCAAGAGCTTGAAAATGGAAAAGCCGCTCCAGCCATCTATCATGGAGCAAGTCGGTTAATGACGGGGAAAATATATGGGGAAGACATGCATGGAGCTCGTCCACACTTAGGAGCAAACGCTATTGAAGTAGGGGCGACACTTGTTCAAATGTTAAAGCAAATTGAATTAAATCCATTAATTCCTTATTCCGTAAAGCTAACGTCCTTTCACGCAGGAGGAGAAAGCTACAACATTATTCCTGGTTCCGCTACATTTAGCATCGATATGCGTGCTCAAACAAATGATGCCATGAAAGACCTTCAGTTAAAAGTTGATCAAGCCATCAAGTCGGTCAATGTTCTTTATAATATCAATATTCAAACAGAAATTCCAGCTAACCTGGTAGCTGCTGAAGTAAATAAGGAAGCCGAAGATATTCTTGCTGAAGCCATTGTTGATGTATTAGGAGAAGATAAATTAGAAGAACCGATTGTCACATCTGGTGGTGACGATTTTCACTTTTATACAGTTAAGAATCCGTCCATTAAAGCTACGATGCTTGGACTTGGTTGCGATTTGGCCCCTGGTCTCCACCACCCAAACATGAGTTTTAACCAAGAGGCGATTTTTTCGGGAATTGACATTCTTACCAGAGTAGTAGAAGTTACTTTGAAAAATCATGTGAAAGAACCACAATTAATTTCATCTTAACTTAAAAAAGGAGCCTGGTGTGGTAACGGGTTCCTTTTCCTATCGCAAAACATCAATTTGCACAGAAAATGCAAACCAAAATGCAATCTTTTTTGCACTATAAAATGTAGGACAACAGGCTAGAGAGATTAAATAAACATTAGAAGTGGCAAGGGTTTATACCCTTGCTATTTTGATTTTAATTGCTAATACTTCAGATTGATTATTAAGAAGTTTGCAAACCTTTTCCGCTTCCTCCGTAACGATTCATGTAGGAATGAGAATTAATAGGCGGAGAATTTCCTGCTAATGTATATAGAGGAAGCTAACTAAGCGGAGATAAGCGGAGGTATTCCGATTAACTGCTCTAAATAAGACAAAATCCAAAGATTTGTATAATATAAACGGAAATACTCCCCTTATTTTTAAGGAAATATGGGTATTTCCCCATTTAGCCGGAATTTTACCGTTTATTTTTCATCCACAGGGAGCTCAACATTCAGTTATAACAGTATACTAAAATATTTTTCTGTATATCAATTTGTAAGTAAATATGAAGTGTATTTTGCTGCGGTGTACTGGCTTGTACCCCACATTTTAATATACAAATTGCACTACAAATCCCCCCAAAATAATTATCAAAATCCCTTTATATCAACAAAAATAGACCTCCAAATTACCATACAATTTGAAGGTCATTTGTATTACATTTTTAATGGTTGCGATATTTAACGGAACCCGTTACTGTTGCGGGCTCCTCCTTCTTTAACGAAGTTTATTATTAATTTTCGTTTCATAGTTTTTAAACAAACCTGAGTTGGATCCTTTTCGTTGCTTCATGATTTGGTTTAAGCGAAGCTTTTTTTGAGTCAGTTTCCCCTGTAATTCAGCTCTTTGTTCATCATCATGACATTTATCTATTAGATCTTCTATTGTTAAGAGTTCTTTTTTTAATTCTGTTTCTTCATTGATCATGCCGGCATTTTTCATCATCTTATATGCCATTCGTAAATCTGGCGGAATAGAGGACAGGTCTTCAAGCTTTAGCTTTTTTCCATACCCAGGTAAATTATCAAACTCACCATTTTCATAGGCTCTACGTATTTTATCTTCAGATACAATCTGTGAAAAATCCATTTTGACCCCTCCAATGTTAAGGCTTCTCCCTTTATTGTATCCTTTTATCTGATAATTTCACAGCCTATAATCTAATCAACACTTACGATTTCACTCTTGCTTTCAAAAAAGTCAGAAGAAGCCATGCTGCCATCTTGCTGGTCATATCTCGAAAATCAACCATTGGATCAATTTCTACAATATCCATACCCTTAACGAGCTCGCAGGCACCTAAATGCTCAATCGCTTCGATTAATGTTTCACTATCCATCCCACCTGGACCAATTGCAGGACAACCAGGAGCAAATGCCTGATCTAATACATCTACATCCACTGAAACATAGATCATATCCACCTGTTCTTTCAACCCATTTATCGCTTCATGAATGATCACCTTGATTGATCTTTGACGTACTTCTTTCATTGAATACACCGTGATCCCTTTTTCCCTTGCATATTCACGATAGGCTTTACTATTCATAAAATCTCGAATTCCGATTTGAACAAGATTTTTTCCTTCGATAATGTTTGATTCAATCAAGCTTCGAAACGGAGTCCCGTTAGATGGACCCCCATCTTCTAAATTCCGTAAGTCATGGTGTGCATCAAACTGAATGACCCCCACTTTATGAAATTTAGAAAACGCTGTAATCGAGGGATAACTAATAGAGTGATCTCCTCCGAGTATTATTAACTGCGATGGTTTATGATGCCTTAATATTTCTTCGATTGTATGAGAAATACGCTGCTGAGATTCTCTTATATCTGTTACATGCATCAAAATATCTCCATAATCCACTACATGATTACCAGCTAGATCGATGTCATCTTCGATTGAATAGGTTGTAAAACCATTTAACATTTTTCTTATCGTGGTTGGAGCAAGCGCTGCACCTGAATGACTGATGGATGACTTTGATAATGGTACACCCACCATTCCAACCTGTGGATTCTGCTGGGTGCCATCATATTGAACAAGGAGCTCGCCTGCTTTCGTAACGAAATCATCTGTAAAAACAGCTTCACCACTTTTTTTCAAAAAGGAGAATGTACTCATAGGCGGCTACCTCTTTGAAACACACAAACTCCTTTTTTCATCACCGTGTTTACATGATTGACTCCATAATGATAAGGGATGTAAGCATAGTTAGGAGCATCCCAAATGACAATGTCTGCTTGTCGCCCGACTGCAATGACCCCCGCTTCCTCTCCACGGTTAATCGCATAAGCCGCGTTCACTGTCACTGCATTCCAAATTTCCTCTGGCGTCATCTTTAGTTTTAAAGCAGCTAGTGTCATGATGAACTGAAGGTTTTCCGTTGGTGAGCTTCCTGGATTAAAATCGGTAGATACCGCGACTGCAGCTCCTGCTTCAATCATGTCACGGGCTCTAGCATTTCTCTCTTTTCCCAAATAAAACGACGTTCCAGGCAATAAAACCGCAATCGTCTCCGATTCTCCTAATCTCTTAATCCCTTCATCTGAAGCACCAACAAGATGATCCCCACTCACTGCACCAAGTTCTACCGCCAGTTCAGTTCCACCTAATGGATCAATTTCATCGGCATGAATTTTCACATCAAACCCTTTATCTTTTGCATACATTAAAAAATTTCGAGACTGTTCTATGGAAAACACACCTGTTTCACAAAAGATATCAACAAACTCAGCTAACTCTTCTTCTTTAATCACATCTAAAAGAGTTTTCATCTCATCTAAGAACCCATTAGGATTATGCTTATATTCTTGTGGAATTGCATGCGCCCCCAAAAATGTTGGTACTACATCAACTGAATGGGTCTCTTGCAGCTTTTTTATTACTCGCAATTGCTTTAACTCTGTTTCCGCATCTAACCCATATCCACTTTTTGCTTCAACGGTTGTTATTCCGTAGCTTAGCATTCTATCTAAGTGGAAGGTTGCTGTTTTCAATAATTCAGCCTCACTGGCCTCTCTTGTTGCACGAACGGTAGAGAGAATCCCGCCACCACGGGCGAGAATCTCTAAATAGGGAACTCCTTGCTGTTTTAGAGCTAGCTCATGCTCCCTTGAACCGCCGAATACTAAATGAGTATGTGGATCCACTAAGCCTGGTGAAACAAGCTTTCCCATTGCATCAATCACATGATCTGCTTCATCATCTGAAACAGTACTTCCACCTACATAGGTGATATATCCATTTTTCACACCAACAACTCCATCTTTAATAAAAGCCAGTTTTTTTAATCGTTCTCCTTTTAAAGGCCCCTCCTCAGAATAGTCCATCGTCAATAACTGTCCGATATTTTTAATTAGGGTGTCAAACCTCTTTTTCACCGTTCGCCCTCCTCTGTATTTAACATCGGTATGTTTATATCATGTTCCTTGGCAACCTCTACCGCTCGATCATAGCCCGCGTCGGCATGACGAAGGACACCCATACCCGGGTCGGTCGTTAATACTCTTTCTAATCGTTCTTTTGCTAAGTTACTGCCATCCGCCACAACCACCATCCCCGCATGGAGAGAATAGCCCATTCCAACACCGCCTCCATGGTGGAAGGAAATCCAAGATCCTCCTGCGGCTGTGTTAATTAACGCATTTAAGACCGCCCAATCCCCTACTGCATCACTACCATCTTTCATAGCCTCTGTTTCTCGATTTGGAGAAGCCACTGAGCCACAATCAAGATGGTCACGACCAATGACAATCGGTGCCTTTATTTCCCCATTCCTTACCAACTCATTGATCGCAAGCCCCATTTTTACCCGCTCCCCGTACCCTAGCCAACAAATACGTGATGGCAAGCCTTGAAATGCAACCTTTTCTCCCGCCATCTCAATCCAACGAATTAATGGCTTATTTTCTGGAAAAAGCTCTTTAATTAGTTGGTCTGTTCGAGTAATATCAGCTGGATCCCCCGATAAGGCTGCCCAGCGGAATGGGCCTTTTCCTTCACAAAATAATGGGCGAATGTACGCCGGCACAAATCCTGGAAAATCAAAGGAATTGGTTATCCCTTCATCTAAGGCAACTTGACGGATATTGTTTCCATAATCAAAGACAATTGAGCCGCGTTTTTGAAACTCCAGCATCGCCTCCACATGTTTCGCCATGCTTTTTTTTGCTTTTAGAATATACTCATCAGGCTGACTTTCTCTTAAACGGGTCGCTTCGTCAATGGTAAAACCAACTGGAATATAGCCATTTAAAGGATCATGTGCTGAAGTCTGATCTGTTACAACATCGATGTGGATACCTCTTTTTAAAAGCTCATGATGGACTTCAGCTGCATTTCCAACAAGTCCAATGGAGAGGGCTTCTCCCTTTTCCTTTGCTTCATATGCCCAAAATAACGCTTCCTCCATTGATTCTGTCATTCGATCACAATACTTTGTACTCAATCTCTTTTGGATTTTAAGAGGATCCACTTCAACTGCAATGACAACTCCACCATTCATGGTGACGGCAAGAGGCTGTGCTCCACCCATTCCACCTAGACCAGCCGTTAACGTTACCGTCCCCTTTAGTGAGCCCCCAAAATGCTTTTCAGCGAGTGCAGCAAAGGTCTCATACGTTCCTTGTAAAATCCCTTGTGTTCCAATGTAAATCCAGCTTCCTGCTGTCATTTGTCCATACATCATTAACCCTTTTTTATCTAGCTCATGAAAGTGATCCCAGTTCGCCCATTTTGGCACTAAAACAGAATTTGATAACAAAACTCTTGGGGCACGTTCATGTGTTTTAAATACACCGACTGGTTTCCCAGATTGAATCAACATCGTCTCATCGTGTTCTAGCGTTCTTAATGTTTTCACTATTGCATCAAAGGCTTCCCAATTTCGTGCCGCCTTTCCAATTCCACCATAGACCACTAAATCCTCGCCTTTTTCAGCTACCTCAGGGTCTAAATTATTGTAAAGCATCCGCAAAACAGCTTCTTGTTCCCATCCCTTACATTCAAGTTCAACACCTTTTTTCACTTTGATCTGTCGCGTTACCTTTTCCATTTCTCTTCCTCCTTAACCGTTATTAGATGGCGAAAACTTGCCGATTAATGCCTTGATATCCAATTGCTTTAGCCACTCGGCACTTGCTTCAATATCCTTTGAAAACACGCGATCCTTCTTGATGGATGGTACGATCTTTCTTGCTTCCATGAAAAACCCTTTTGTCTTTGTTGCCATTTGGGTGACGCCACGATATTCAGCAGCCTGAAGGGCACATATCATTTCGATCGCCAAGACTCTCCTTACATTTTGAATAATCACATAGGCGTGCCTAGATCCAATTGTCCCCATGCTGACATGGTCTTCTTGGTTTGCTGACGATGGAATCGAATCAACACTAGCAGGGTGTGCGAGTGTTTTATTCTCTGAAACGAGTGATGCTGCACAATATTGCATAATCATCGCACCTGACTGTAGACCTGGCTCAGGGCTAAGAAATGGCGGTAAATCATTTAATTGTGGATTGACTAGCCTTTCAATTCGTCGCTCTGAAATATTAGCCAACTCAGCCACAGCAATTTTCATAAAATCCATCGCAAAGGCGATCGGTTGCCCGTGAAAATTCCCACCGGATATAACTTTATTTCCTTGATCAAAAATAAGAGGATTATCCGTTGCTGCATTTACTTCTATTTCTAGTTTTTCTTTTACATAATCAAGTGCCTGCCATGTCGCCCCATGCACCTGTGGAATACAACGAAGAGAATAAGCATCTTGAACTCTTAGCTCTCCCTGTCTAGTTACTAGAAGACTATCGTTCAAATAATCTCTTATTCTTTTCGCTACATCGACCTGCTGCTGATATCCTCGAACCCGATGAATTTCCTCATCAAACGCATCAATGATTCCTCTCAGCCCTTCCAACGTTAACGAAGCAATCAGTTCACTTTGAAAGGCTAATTGCTCCGCTTCGATAAAGCCAACGACTCCCATGGCCGTCATGGCTTGAGTACCATTGATTAACGCTAATCCCTCTTTTGCTTTAAGTGAAATGGGTGCGATACTTTCTTTTGATAGGGCTTCTAACGCCTCCACTCGCTTCCCCTTATAGAAGACCTCTCCTTCTCCCATTAGCACTAAAGCTAGATGTGAAAGTGGAGCTAAGTCCCCGCTTGCTCCTAGTGAGCCTTGCTGAGGAATAACTGGATGAATCTCTGTATTCAGTAAGTCAATCAGCCTTTCAACAACAACCGTCCGCACTCCTGAATAGCCCTTAAGCAATGCATTTAAGCGCAATAAAATCATTGCTCTTGAAACAACCTCCGGAAAAGGATCTCCAACTCCACATGCATGAGAATGAATTAAATTCAGTTGTAACTCCTCTACATCATTACTATGAATAAACACATCACTAAATTTCCCAAAACCTGTAGTAATCCCATAAACTACCTTTTTCGATTCCACAATTTGCTCCACGGCTTTTCTACTTTTTTCTACTGCCTCCATGCTATCTTTTGAAGCAATCACAATCTCTTTCTGATAAAGAACTCGTTTTATTTCCTCTAACGTCAACGTATTTCCGGTTAAAATCACCACGTCTCTTCACTCCTTTAGTAAAATAAAGAAGGAGACTGCATCACAAAACATCATGGTTTTGTAATACAGCCTCCTATTATCTACTCATTGCTCTAGGCTTTTATTATTCAATTAAATATGGTTAATGCCTAACCCGATTGCTTCGTGCTCAAGCCCTCGGACCGGGGCTCCAATCGTACCATACAGTGCTACAGCTAACCATTCCCCTTCATTCGTATTTTCATAAGGTGTTCCACGAACAATGGCAAATCGAAGGCCTACCGTTCTAAGCATGTTTCCAAGTTCTACCTGCCCTCTTGTCACACCGTGCATCGCTTCGATGATTGCATGATACAAAGCATGCATTTCACGATACAATTCGCCATTTACAATCCCGTGCCTTTTCGCTGTCGTTTCAATCGCAGCGACAATTTTTTGAAGCTCCATCGATCCTACTTTCCCCTTACAATACTTCCATTCTAACCGAGTAAGCTGGGCCGTTATTTCATTTTCTTCTTCTTCGGTTAATACTAAAAGAACAGCATTTCTTCCTAAACGATCCTTTGCATGCTTGAGCATGTCATCACACCTATTATAAAATTCACTAATGACTAGTATCTTACTCTTATTTTATGTGCGGGTGTGAAGGACTGTCAATAAACAATTGGTATATTTTAACAAGTTATCAAACTACCACAATAACAAACTAAAGCTTAATCCATTCGAGGTCTTATCATGATTTTTTCATCTGTAAACCCAAATTTTCGATACAATTCATGGGCATCCTCTGTCGCTAAGCGAAATTTAGTGTTTTTTAACTCAGGATGCTGAAGAATACATTCAATCAGCCACTTTCCTAACCCTTTTCCTCGAAAACGCTCATCAACAATGACATCCATAATCCACGTTAGCACCGCTTTATCGGAAATTGCTCGTGCAAAGCCAATTTGCATTTCACCTAAATAAATCCCGAAGCAATGTGAATTCGCGATCCCCTTTTCAATGGTTTCCTTTTTTATACCACCCGCCCAATACGTAGAGTTTAATAGATATGACACTTTTTCTATATTAATCAATGCTTTATCATCACTAATGATAAACTGATCTTTCTTCCATTCCATTATCCATCATTTCCTTCCATGAAACATTTCCTCTTTTACCTATTCTTTTCTTACTATAGGAAATCCTTTCATATTTAATAAGTGAGATATTTTTTACATCTACCCCCATAAATCGACATTTTTTTAAGAATCTATTTAAAGGCCTCGAACTTATTAGAAGGGTAGGTAATAAATTTATGTTTTCAACAATGGAACTTGGAATTGACTTAGGAACTGCAAATATACTTGTTTATAGTAAAAATAAAGGCATCATTTTAAATGAACCATCGGTAGTTGCCGTTGATAAGGTCACAAATAAGGTGATCGCGGTAGGAACTGAAGCGAAGGAAATGATTGGAAAAACACCTGGGAGAATTGTCGCAATTCGTCCGTTAAAAAAAGGGGTCATCGCAGACTATGATATGACCACTGATATGTTAAGACATGTCATGCAAAAAGTTGGGAAAAAGCTCGGCTACTCGATTCGTAAGCCTAGTGTCATTGTGTGCACACCATCAGGAGCAACATCAGTTGAAAGACGAGCGATTCAAGACGCAGCCAGAAATAGTGGGGCAAAGCACGTACACTTAATCGAAGAACCTGTTGCTGCAGCAATTGGTGCTGACCTTCCTGTCGATGAGCCAACTGCTAATGTGGTAGTAGATATTGGCGGCGGTACAACAGAAGTGGCGATTATTTCATTTGGCGGGGTTGTGACATACCAATCGATTAGTATTGGTGGAGATCAATTAGATGAGGATATTATTCAGTATGTTCGTAAAAAGTTTAACGTCCTAATTGGTGAACGTACTGCAGAGCAAATTAAAATTGAAATTGGCTATGCCAAAGTGGATCATGAACCTTTAACCATGGATGTTAGAGGACGTGATTTAGTCTCTGGTTTACCAAAAACCATTACACTTACATCAACGGAAATCCAAGCAACACTTCAGGAATCATTGGATCACATCCTTGAGGCTGTACGTGCAACATTAGAGGATTGTCCACCTGAGCTAAGTGGCGATATTGTTGACCGAGGTGTCATTTTAACAGGTGGAGGAGCACTACTAAACGGTATTCAAGAATGGCTAAGTAATGAAATTTTTGTCCCTGTTCACCTTGCACCTAATCCGTTAGAAAGTGTGGCGATCGGTACTGGTCGCTCGCTAAGTATGCTGCATAAGCTTAATAAGATTCAAGCACTTTAATACGTTGAGAAAAAGAGCACTAGGATGTATTTTTTATCCTAGTGCTCTTTTGATTCCCAGTTTTGGAGGTATCCATTGGTTTTGGGAACATGCTCACTCTTCTTGTTCCCTCTTTTGAAGGTAACCATCTGTTTTGGGAACATAAACACTCTTCTTGTTCCCTCTTTTGAAGGTAACCATCTGTTTTGGGAACATAAACACTCTTTTTGTTCCCTCTTTTGAAGAACCTCACCCGTTTTGGGAACATGCTCACTCTTCTTGTTCCCTCTTTTGAAGGTAACCATCTGTTTTGGGAACATAAACACTCTTTTTGTTCCCTCTTTTGAAGAACCTCACCCGTTTTGGGAACATGCTCACTCTTCTTGTTCCCTCTTTTGAAGGTAACCATCTGTTTT
>JBEQAC010000026.1:0-22996 GCA_041640535.1 Bacillaceae bacterium | reverse complement strand
GAGTGAATCCTTTAGGGTGTGGTACTTGATAGTCTTGGGATGGCCAATGTTTAACATTTAACTTATGGTATTGCACTGGTGCCCCTGAAACATATGCGCATATATTACCGGTATTTCCCTCTAAATGACCTTTTAATGATTGTAACATTTGACTTTTTGACTGTGATAAACCTCTCATTTGATCATGGTTAAATGAATGATGATAAGTATTCAATGTACTGCCTCCTCAAAAATAAATTCCTTCTATATCCTTATTCAGTAACGTTCTAATTGCTAATAGAAATTATTTTTATAGCCTCATAATCTCACAGGTTCTAATTCTCTGAATATAATGGTGTATTAAAAAAAATGAGGTGGAAACAATGATCCCAACACATATTAATAATATTTTTGGAATTCGCATTAACAATTCATCAAACAATGCATCAATAAATTATGGTAACGCCTTGCATAAAGGACATCAGGCAAATGTTAAAGCTAATAGTGGTTACGTACAACCAGGAGATGCAAACTTCAGCCCATTACAATTTAATAACTTAAACTTTACAAATGATCCAGATGTCGTTGATCAAGCACAGGCTCAGGTATAGTTTTATTTATTGTTTTATGTTTATTTAGAAAATGCGTTTTGCAATGCATAACCAAAGTTTAGAACTCCTTTTAGCCTATATTTGTTCTAAAACTCCGCACATTTCCTAGTCTTTTTTATATAATGCTATATAACAGAATTGCTTCTTGCCTGAAAAATAGGGGGATCTTATGGTTACTCATATTAATAATATTTTTGGTATTAGAATTAATAGCATATCAAATAACGGATCGATAAACTTTGGTAATGTCTTGCACACAGGACATCAAGCCAATGTAAAAATGAATGTGGGATATTGGCATGCAGGTGACGCCAACTTTAGTCCACTTCAATTTAATAATAAAAATGTTGCAAATGATTCAGACGCCAATGACCAAGTACAAATGCAAATCTAAAAGATTTTTTGAAAGGCTGATCGTCCAATGGAATTACAAATTAACATAAAGAATATAAAAATTAACTCAATAAGTACTTTAGGGTCACTAAACGTAGGTAAGGTCATGTTTGCTGACAATCGAGCATCATCTATTCAGGAGTCAAAACCTGATTACGAAGAAAATGAATTAGATGAAGACGTAATTAATCAATTAGTTCCTCCGATGAATTATCCTTTGATAGATTTCCCATCCATTAAATAATGGGTGGCGACTTACATTGATAATCCATACATCATAAGGAGTGATATGATGAGCAAGCAATGGCCTTATTTCTATCGGACTCATCCTTATTATCATCAACCACAATATTATGTACCTTATCCGCCAAAACATCTATTAAAAGAAGGACCAATAAAAGTTAAACCAAATAATAACATGAACAACAAAGAAAACAGCTCCACAGATGAGAATGAAAAAAACTATAAAAGCCCAATGAGTTTAAATGAAATACTTGAAAAACTTTTTGAAAAGCTAAACAAATTAGAAGAGGAAAATCAAAAATTAAAAGAAGAGATAGAAAATATTAAACCTATAACAATTGAAAACATAAATTATAAAATCCAAGATTTAAGTGTTCAAGAATTGTCCGGAACCCTATTAGTTGGGTTAACAGGGCTAAGTGAAGCTGAAAATTTAAATAAACTAATGACTGAGAATGGCCCAGTAAAAATAAATGATATGGATACTGAAGATTTCGAACCGGTGAATATGTTCGACCATGAGCAAAACAACGGAAACAATAATGGAAATTCAAATTCAAATGGAAATGGATTCTAAAATCATTGAGTTAATTACCTGTTGTGCTCTCACTTTCTAAGATGAACTTGTACAATAGTCTGAACGCTTCTTGTTCATTTTTCGGGAGAGCACCAGGTGCTAGCTCTGGAAGCATTTTAAACAACCTTGTAATGATGGGTAAGTGAAGCTTAGCCTTCCTTACCAATTCTTCATTTACCAATAGCTCAAGTCCACCATCAGCTAAAAGCTCTCCATCCTTTAATAGGACAATCATGTCTGCCCAAGATGCAGCGAAATTCACATCATGTGTTGATAACAAAATCGTTTTCCCCATAAAGTGTAATCCTTGTAATATTCCGGCAAGATCATCCTGACCTGCAGGATCGAGGTAGGACATAGGCTCATCTAGAACAATAATATCCGGCTTCATTGCTAGAATACCAGCAAGAGCCACTCTCTTCTTTTGTCCATAACTTAATTGATATGGTGGTCTATCTTTATACTCAAGCATTCCAACAGATCCTAGAGCTGCTCTGCATACTTCCTCAATTTCTTCTTCAGACATTTTTAAATTCCGTGGACCAAATTCAACATCTTCCCAGATCGTACCCGAAAACACTTGATCATCAGGATCCTGAAAAACTAAACCAACTTTTCGACGAATCATAGGAGCGCTCTTCTTTGTTAAAGGTGTCCCCATAATGTTGATGGTACCTTTTGTAGGTAGTTTTAGGCCGTTTAAATGGTGTAACAAGGTTGATTTCCCAGCTCCATTCGGCCCCAATAACGCTACCTTCGCCCCTATAGGAATGGTAAGTGTAATTCCCCTAAGTGCCTCCATTCCCCCTTGATATCGATATGTCACATTCATTAACTCAATTGCATTCATCCATTTTCACCCCTTACTATCTTGTGTTGGAATCAAACCCTCTAGAAATCTTTGCTTCATGGATTCTTTTACTTCTATGATAAGAGCGGATCATTAAGACACCTAATAATTCACCAGATCTTTTATATGCGCTCCAAGTAGAAAATATTTTAAACGAAAAACCTCGTGACTGTTGAGCAATTATCATTCTCTCAATCTCATCAAATAGTACGGCTAAATATCTAAATGTAATTTTCATAATTTCCACTAAAATAAATGGTACTCCTAGCTTATATAACGTGTTAAATAATTCTGTTGGTGATGTGGTCGATAGGATTAAGCAAATGATAAAATGACAAAGGAATAATTTGCATATCAATAGAAGTGCTGTCGACATACCTTCAATTGAAACGGAGATTCCCCAAAACAATTGTTTTTGTTGGCCCTCAACGACAAATGGTAATAATAAAATTGCTCCAAGGCCAAATGGAAGTAAAAACACCATCCTCAAAAATACATACGTCCACTTGATACCTGCCCACAAACATAAACCAAATACAAGAATAGCAATCATTCCTAACCACTCATAGTTTCGAAGAGAGGCGGCAACACAAAGGAGGATAAGGAAAAATGCGATCCTAATTCGTGGTGGTTTGATTAGTACTCTTTTGGCACCTGCCTCAGAAATATCAAAAAATCCACCCACCATTTAACCACTCCTTTCACTAAGTTATTAACACAAAAGCACCATGCTCCACTTTCCAACATCTTGATTCTTACGAGTCAGATATTGAAACCACTAGTGGTGCTTGGTACTTATGATCCATTCACACGACTTATTCTGTTTTTCTGCGCTTATGCATCCACCAATAGCCTAAAATCGGAATCGTAATGATAAATAAGCCCATTAACCCTGATATGGCTGTACTTACATATTCCACTGACACAAAAGTGAGGCTATAATCAGGAAAAATCTCGTATAATGGTTCTTTCTCCAATTCCATAAATCCCAAATCTAGAGCGACTCGCTCTAATCCATCTGGTGAGGCAGAGGCGAACGGAGAAATAAATACGGCAATAATAATGGTAAACACAAAAAAATACCATAGTCGCTTATTCATGTTTCGGTACTCCTTTGTAAGTTGTTTGAAGGAATACTTGGTCTTGTCGATTAAATAAATATTTCACCACTACTACCGTGATAATACCCTCACCAATCCCGATAATCGAGTGCCATATAAGCATAGCTTTTAATGATACTCCCAGTGGAACAATTCCAGACAAATATAGTTGAAATGCTACTGCTACCGCTGCAACGATAATGGATAGCCAGGAAGCAATAAAAATAACACCATTTCTTATGAAAGGGGAGTTTATATTTTTAAATAATGTATAGATTCCGTACCCTAACCATGGAGCAATTATACCTAGGTTTAATATATTTGCCCCAATGGCTGTTATTCCTCCATCCTGGAAAAATAACGACTGAATAATGACGACAGAGGACATGACCAAAGTAGCAATCCAAGGTCCAAACAAGATAGCTGCAAGCACACCTCCAGCAAGATGGCCAGATGTTGCTCCTGCCACTGGGAAATTAATCATTTGCGCAGCAAAAATAAATGCAGTGGTTACTCCAATTAATGGGATTTGTTCAGTTTCCTCTGATAATTTCGTCTTTTTAACAGCTAAAGCAATTGCTCCAGCAGATATTACCGCCGTCGTAGTCCAAACTGAAAGACTTAAGAACCCATCAGGTATATGCAAATAATCACCGTCCCTTAAGCAAATTTCTTACCTAATTTCCCTGCGTCAACCATCGCAGCTAATACATCCGCTATCACACGGGTTCCTAATAAAGCAGTTTGATCACTAATATCATAAGGCGGCGAAACTTCAACTAACTCCATCCCACAAATTCCTTCTCTAGCAACGATATCTAAAAATTTCAATCCTTCTCTCGGTAAAAATCCACCAGGTTCAGGCCAACCAGTTCCAGGGACAAATCCACTGTCGAAGCTATCAATGTCAACACTTAAATAAACAGCCTTCGCGCCCTTCCATGCAGTTTCTAAAGCAATTTCAGCTACTTTCTCAATTCCAAGTCGTTCGATATCTGCAATCGATATCGCTGTTGTATTAAATTTCCGTACATTTTTTACAGCTTCACGTGGAACCTGCCAGCCTCCAATTCCTACTTGAACTAGATTTGATGGTGGAGCATTCGGGATATTCGTAGCATGAAACCAAGGAGTTGTATGCATTCGCTCATCCATATCTTTTTCTTGTAAATCTAAATGTCGATCCATATGGATAATTCCAACTTTTCCGTCAACATTATCAGCAATTGCGCGGAGACATGGATACCCTATAGCATGATCTCCACCAAGCATAACAGGTAATGTTCCTTGTGAAAAAACATGTGAAACAGCCTTATAAATTTGATCAAAGCTCTTTTCGATATTTGCAATGGTGAAAACATCGCCTACATCACACATTTTTAACGATTCTTTTAAATCCACACCCTTTTCATAACTATAGCTCGTATATAACTTAGAAATTCTCCGCATGGCCTCAGGTCCAAATCTAGCGCCAGCACGATAAGTAGTACCAATGTCAAAGGGAACACCAATAAATGCGACATCATACTCTCCAACTCTTCGAACATCCTCTAAAAATGGTGTTCGTAAAAAAGTTGGAATTCCGGCGTAAGCTGGTCTTGGCTCTCTTGTGAACGTTGAAATTGTTCGATCTCCAATTGATGGAGCAGCTTCTAACCCATACATTAGAGAACGTTCTATTTCTTTCTCCGCTTCTATTTCCGGTATTTTAGCCTCCTTTTTAGCATCTTGAAGGCCTAAAAGATCTGTCTTTCGCCCTGTTTCAAGAGCCTTTTTTTGCCTAAAACTCAATCCATGGTTATCAAAAAAACCCACCTTTCCACCTCATTTCTTCGTGATGATTACATCCTATTCCCATGGCCTATGATAGTGACATTAATTTATATTTTTCTCATTGTTTATTTATTACAGAACAGTCAAATAAAAAAGGGTTACTCCTAGTGCCAAGCACTCCTGAGTAAACCCTATTCACTATCTAAATCATGGATGATAATTTTTGGTTTCGATTCATTAGAACGGATTAAGCGATGTAAGTGAACTATTAAGTGCCCATGATGATATGAGACTTCAACCCTATCAGTTCGAACAGAATATGGGAGTTCAACCTTTCGCCTTACAATTCCCTCGAATATTTCCTCCTGAATTGGTCTAAATCCATGATCATCAATCGTGACACTTCCAGATAACGTAAGTGTTCGATCATAAACATCGATATCAACTTCCCTTAGAATTAAACCAGGTAATCTAAAGATGCACAAAAGCTCATGGCCAGATTCATAAATATTTACTTTAATACTTGAAATGTTATGTTGGTTATTATTTGTAACATTTTCCGCATCAACATCCATATTCTCGAGGTGCTCGATCGTTGAAAAGAAATCCTCGCCAAGAAAATTTGGCAGATTAGGTATCGCCTTCTTCCAATCCTTTGGCCAATATTTATTCAAAAATAGCCCTCCTCTATAAGATATATAAATAACTTATGAACAGGAAAAAAAAAAGTGCAAAGTTATATCTCAATCATTCTAAAATGAAATGCTTTAAAAAATGGACAATTGTTATAAAAGTTATTGCAAACCATACATTTTTAAAAAGGAGAAATTTTATAAGGAGTTGAGAGTATGCTCGAGAAAAGAGTAGAAAGGTTAGAGCAGCAATTTAAAGAACTTACATCCAAAAGTGAAATGTTAGGTAACCAACTAAATGACCTTCATATTGTGATAGAATCCATATTGTCGAACACTACATTGTTTCCTCAGGATAAAGCTAATGTTGAGGAAGGAAAAATAAAATATTTAACAGACGTAAATGAACAAATGTTTAAGCAAAACATTCGATTAAGGCAATTTATAGAAAATTGTATCGAGACTCAGACAATACCAGACCATAAAGGCTATTATGAGGCATTACGTGGTGATGAATAATAAAAAAAGGGCTACGCCCTTTTTTACGACAATATACTTCTAATATTTTCAAATAAATTTCTGAAGAAGTCAGCTACAGCTTGGATAAAGCCCTTATCTCCTACAGCTTCTTCAATTCTTTTTTGTAAATCCTGTGAGAGATCTCTTAGTTGAGATTGTACATTATCAAAGTTAATATTCAATCCACGCATTTTTTCAAATAAATCAACTAATAATTGTCGATCAGAAGGGCTTAATTGAATACCAAGAGATGCTAATTTCTCATCAATGATTCTTTCAACCTCTTCCTTAGAGACTGGATTTTGATTGGCAATTTCTTTTTTTATCTCAGTAAGCAGCTCACTAACTTTATCTTGATCTAACCCCTCTTTTTTCGCAAATTCGGTTGCCAAGTTCAACTCTTCATTTGCAACCTCAGTACGCTCTTTGTTTAGCTCTGTACCTTCCCCAACGTCATAAGCTTTATAGATGCCAACAAGGGCAGAATGACCACTTACTTTAACTGGAGAAGCGACTTCTACAATTGCATCCTCTATTCCAGCTGTTAATAGGGCATTAGCATACATTTCATTTGTTACTTCTGTAATATTCTCCGGTGTTACCTGTTTAATAACAAGTCCTTCGCCCGCTTCCTTCCTAGTAATCTTAGCTGAAGAATACATATTTGAACGTGGGTCACCCTTTATATATGTGACAAGATCATTTCCATCAACCGTAATTTCAGTAACCATATTTGGATCCGTTACACCTAGTAATCTTCTTACTTCTTCTTTTTGTGCAGTTGATAAAGCTTGACCATATACAACGATTGGCAATCCGAATTTTTCATTAATACTCCCTTCTTCGTCATTATTTCCAGCGAATGCAGGGGTGTTCATCCCTAATACAATGATTAGGATCAATCCAATAAATCCATATTTAAATAAACACTTCATCATTCTTAAAGTCTCCTTTTTCAATTGACTAAAAAATATCCTATATCGTCTATTATATATTCTAATTCAATTTATATGATATTATATCTAGTGTTATTAATTCAATAGGGGGAATAGTTTTGAACAACTTCAAACCAGCAATGCATATTCTACTCATTACATTTCTATCTATACTCTTCCCAACTATGTCCGAAGCTCATAATGGTTCGCGTGATGAACTTGGGGGACATTTTAGAAACTCAGACTGTATGTATTTATTGCATGAACCAACCTCTTTAGTAAAATCTGCAAATAATATTCATGAATTCATTGACCTTATCTATCAATATAATGGAAATGAAAAATGTAAATCAACACTAAATGAAAGTAAGGTCGATCTTGATGGATACTTATTTCCTTCTGAGAATCAAAAAGAATCTAATTCCTCGGATAATGAAAATCGAGCAACTCCTGCAGTGCAACTACTAGGAACGGATTTAATACTTGGTGAGAAATACCTCGCTACTCTTGAAAAATGTACAGATGGAGATACAGCTCAGTTTAACATTAACGGAACAATCTACAAAACTAGATTTCTCTACATAGATACTCCGGAAAGCACAAATAAGATAGAGCCATTTGGAAAAGAAGCGAGTGAATTTACTTGTTCGTTCTTAAAGCAAGGTAGTATTACCCTTGAAACTGACGGTAAAGATTTATTCGATAAATATGATCGGCTTCTAGCTTGGGTATGGGTAGACAACAAACTACATCAAGAAGAAATAACAAAGGCTGGATTAGTAAAAAAGTTTTATGATTATGGAGATTATAAATATGAAAATCGTATAAATGCTGCGATGGATTATGCAAAAGAGAACGGAATCGGTCTATTTGAAGTTTCCAATGAAAAATTATTAGAAAATAAACAAGGGAAAGAAGAAATTATTGATCCATTAGGGGGTATCTCTATTTGGATCATCCTTTTTATCATTGTATTAACTATCTTTTTTTTCCGTAATCATAAAAAATAAACTCTCTAATATTTGGACAATCATCTATTTTAATAGAGTTAAAGACTATATCCTAGTACGAGGTTGTCCTTACTACATATACTATTACCAACCTAATGTAAGATAAGGAGGGTATAGTATGGGAATATTTGGCCCCCGGACATTTATTGGTCGGCTAAAAATAAATAACGTGAAAAGCAGCTCTATTAATTTTGGTCCATCGATTCATATAGGACATCAAGCAAACCAGAAAATTGTAACAGGTGAAATTGTCATTGGAGATGAAATCACCATAAATATTGGATGTCCAAAAAAAGAAAAGGAAGAAAACGGAGAAAACAATAATAATTTCAATATGACGATTGATGGTAAATTTAAATTATAAAAAACTATGTAATTCGTTTATTAAAAAAAGAGGTAAACCTTAGTGCTATTCACTAAAATCTACCTCCTCTTTTTATTTTTCATTTTTTAAAAAAAGCATTTCAAATTCGATAGCATTTATAGGCTTAGAAAACAAATAACCCTGCATAACATAACACTGATTTTTTAGTAGATATTCCTTTTGATATTCCTCTTCTACTCCTTCAGCTAGTACCTTTAATTTTAAGCTTTTAGCTAACGAGATAATGACATCCGTTATTTCTGTATTTAAGCCATCTTCTTGAATGTCTTTAATAAAGGATTGATCTATTTTCAGAATATCAATCGGAAGATGTTTCAGATAGCTTAATGAAGAATAACCCGTCCCAAAGTCATCAATTGAGATTTTAATCCCTAACTTTTTCAATGCTTGCAGAACTGAAATCGTATCAACTGTGTTTTGCAAAAGCGTGCCCTCTGTTATTTCTATTTCAAAAAGCTCAGATGGAAAACTAGTACTCTCTATTGCATTTTTTATGCTATCGACTAAATTTTGCGAGTCTAGAAATTGTCTTGGTGAAACATTGACTGATACTGTCATATTTTTAGCAAACCTATCATTCCACTCCTTCATTTGAATCATCGATTTTCTCATCATGAGTTCAAAAAGTGGTTGAATCAAGCCAGTTTCTTCAGATATTGGAATAAAAGTAGCAGGTGAAACAAAACCTAGTTCTTCGTCATTCCATCTTGCGAGTCCTTCAACGCCAATGATTTCATTGGTTTTTGCATTTAATTTAGGCTGATAGTAAACTTCTAGTTTTTCTTCAATTATCGCTTTTCTAAGACGTGTTTCGATTTGAAGCCTCTTATTTATGTGTGCATTAGGACGGTATATTACAACCTTATTTCCCCCCTGCTTTTTCGCTTCATACATCGCTGAGTCTGCATACATTATTAACGTCTCTAAATCCTTTGTATGTTCAGGATACAAACTTATACCACAACTTGCTCCAATATAAACCTCTGTTCCCTGTAAATAATAAGGCTGTTTAAGCTCGGTAATAATTTCTTTTCCGATACTTTCTACTCTTTGTTCACTAGAGTCATTTAATAAGATAATAAATTCATCTCCTCCATGCCTAGCAACAACACTATCATGGAATGACAGACAGCTTTTTATTCGTTCAGAAATCATTTTTATAAGCGTATCTCCTATACCATGGCCCATTGAGTCATTAATATGTTTAAATCGATCAATATCCATGAAAATCACTGCAACCGTACTTTGGTTTACTGCAGATTTTTCAACCATATCAAGTAACTTTTCTTGTAAAAAACGACGATTAGGTAATGTTGTTAGTGGGTCATGATATGCTTGATATTCAATAACTTCCTGACTTTTTTTAAGGTCATCCATATATGTTTCTAAGTCTTTGGATAATGCATTTACATTCCTTGCTAAGTTTCCAAGCTCGTCTTTTCGCTTTAATCGGAGTCGTTTATCAAAATTTCCTTTTGAAATATCATTAACGTGGTCGATGATAATTTCGATTGGTTTTGTAATCGAATTTGAAAAAACCATACTAATTAGTAACACAATAAACATAATTGCAATGGATGATAGAATATACTCCTTTAACTCTTTATTTAATTCATTTTGAATAAGATCGTAATTATAGGTGAGGCCAATCACATATGGATCATCTGAATCAATAGCCATAGGTACAAATGTTTTCTGGACCAAATGATTGTTTAAAGTATCAATATAACTCGTGGTTTTTCCAGATTTTACGGCCATCTGAATATGTTCCGAATCTACTTCCTCATTCATATAATCATATGTTCCATACCAGTATGGTAGAGATGAGATACGAATATATTGATTACCATTTAGATGAACAACCTCATCCGCTTTTCCAAAATTCTTTGGGTTAAATACAGTTAGTTCTAAAACACCTTCAAGATTATTGGTCCATTCTTCCATTACATTCCCTGGACCAAATCTCATTTCAAACTCTAATACCTCATTGTCTCGTAAATAAGGATTAATAATGTAATTTGTCGTACCATCATAATAATATCCCCATTTATCCGTATGATCTGGATTACTTGATGCGACTTCGATTGGCCCCGCCCAATAATCCTCTAAGGTTAGTCCTATCCCAACATCTACTGGCTTCTCGTCAAATAATTGTTGAAATGCATCATACCAGTATCCCCATCCCTTTGTTGACATATCGATTTCATGAGGGTCTGAGGACTTAACACCAATAATATCGTTATCAGTTTTAGCAAGAAGAGTAATATGGGAGACCATAACTTCTTTTGCCAATTCTATTAATTGTTCGTTCGATATGTCTTCATAATTTGCTGGTAGAGAATTTCTTATTGCAATCGATGCCGTTCGAAGCTCTCTTCCAATAATATTTTCTACATAAAGACTACCTTCCTTTGCAGTCTCCACTTGATAAGACAATTCCTCAGCAAGCAAAGAAATTTCCCTTTCATTATAGTTCACTAAATTATTTTTTGAACGAATATAGTGAATCGCATTATTAGCTACTAGAATGATTAGTACGACAACTGTAAAAATCAGTGATAATTTGTTTTTAATTGACATGAAGATTTCACCTATTTCTTTATATAAAGATATTCTAAGTTAATCCAAAATTAATATTTTACCATAGTAATCGAATGAGGAATAAAGGTAAATTAATCCTGTTCTTCAGGAAAATAAGAAAACTGCTCAGAAGAACAGTTTTTTTAATATTATACAACGTTATCACAGTGTTAAGATAACTATTTTTCATCTAAATTAAATTATTCATTACGTATAATCTAGTAGTATTTCTTTTGCTACTCGATTCCCACTTTCTACTGCTCCATTCATATATCCTTGGAATAGGATTGACGTATGTTCTCCTGCAAAATAACAATTTCCTTCTCGCTCCATTTCTATTCCAGCATAAGAGGTATATTGTCCGATTTTTCGATACGAGTAAGACCCACCACTCCATGATGATTTTAGCCAAAGATTTTTACACTTCTCACCGGAATATAAGTGTTTAATACCTGGAAATCTTTGATCGATTTCATCTAAAAATAATTCTGTCTCTTCTGTTTCACTTAAATTCATCATTTGTGCAAGTTCATTACCACCTGAAAATTGAGCGATTACACCCTCTTTGCCTGGTTGTGCTCTTGAACTTTCAAATGTATGTTGTAGCCCTTTATCTGAAAAGACTGTCCCATTTAATCCCAGTTGTTCCCAATATCGGTTATTAAATTGGTAATGAATCTTAGCAATCTCCCCCATCCCTAACTCTTTTATTGCCTTCATTTTTAGTGGTTTAAATCCACTATTTGATAAATCAACAGAATGATGAAGGTGATAAAAAGGTAGGGCTAGGACAACTTTATCCACATGAATGAGCTTTTTCCCGCTTTTTGTCTGGAAAGCTAGTGTACATGTGTTTTCTTGGTTTTGGATGATTGAACATAGCTTATATTCAAGGTGTATTTTCTCTTTAAGTATCGTTGTTAATCTTTTTATTATTAAGTCGTTCCCTCCTTGTACACGATACTTTTGGTCAGAATAACCAAAAATAGAAGGCTTCATATTGGAAGGGTTAGGCGTCGCAAACAATTTCAATATGTTCAGTGCACTTTGTTCAGAGCACTTCTCTCCATTTTCAATTGTAAAAGCTGTACATAAAATCTTTCCTATATTTGAATAGATTCCACCATCAACTTTTTCATTGATCCAATCTAAAACAGACATATGATCTAGTTCCCATGCGCGTTGTGTATATTTAAAATAGTAAGGAGGAAATCCTGCTAACTCTAGTTCTTCTTTTAGAATATTCGTGATACGTAAAATATCATTCTCTACCCAATTTAAAGGTAAGGACCGGTTGGTTATAGAAAATAATGACCTCGTTTGAGGAAATTCACTAGCTACTAAATCATCCAAGGAAAGTCCTAATTCTTCAATAAGATTTAAGATAGACGTATGGTTCGAATTAATTAGTTCTCCACCACGTTCAATAAATTGAAAATTTTTAAAAAAACCTCTTTCTGTCCAACATCTTCCACCAAGTCTATTTTGTGCTTCATATACTGTAGAGTTTATACCGTGTTGTAATAAGCGAAATGCACATGTTAAACCGGCTAATCCCCCACCTATTATCGCAATCGTCGGTACATTCATCTGATGCTCCCTCTTTTGGAAATCTTTCCACTTCTAAATCTAAAATAAGTTCAATATAGTATAAACAAAATAGGTATTCAAAATACAATAGCGCAATTCCTAAATATCAATTTAACTCAGAAGAAAATCTTTGTTAATGTAACACCAAGTCATAGATTTCTCGTATTATATAACATACGCTTTGTAAAGTGATTGCCATCACATTAACAAAGCGAACAAAATAGTAAAGGAGTAACGGGTATGGGGTCCCTTCCTCAATTTGATAAAAAATTAGCATTGTACTTATTGGATCTATGTAGCCTCACCTATACACAATATGAGCATGATGGTCATTTTCATGTTCCAAAGAAAGGCAAGCTAATAAAAACATTTAAAGCGAAGGCATTCGGTTCATTAGAATGGTTTGGTTTTATATTAGAAACTGACGATTCGGTATTTATTGCTTTTCGAGGCACAGATTCAGATCCAGATTGGATTGCTGATGCCACGTTTTATCAATCTCAATTCCCTTATGTAAAAACTGGTGTCTTAGTTCATGATGGATTCCTTGATATATATGATTCATGTCGAGATGACATTATCCAAACCTATGCAACCATTCCAAAGAATAAGAAGCTGTATATCACAGGTCATAGTTTAGGTGGGGCACTTGCCACACTCCATGCTTTAGATGTAGCTGCAAACATGCGCTTCAGCAAAGTCATTATGTATAATTTCGCATCCCCTCGTGTTGGAAATAAAGAATTCACAGAAATTTATAACAACCTAATTCCACTTAGTATTCGCTTTGTTAATACAAACGATATCATTCCAATGCTTCCCCCTGAAACCATCCACTGTCCAATTTCCAATAAAATATGGCACTATTCTCATATTCATTCACCATTAACGTTTTCTATTCAATCGTGGAGTATTGGAGGAAACCATAGTTTAGATGTATATATAAAAGGTGTAGAGGATTTATAATCCATCTCAGAAGCTATAACTAATTGTTGGGAATAGCTTCTTTCTTTTCGTTCATGTAATCTGCATAGTTTTATAATTACCGTACATCATAAGTAAATAAACGATATAAGGGGGAAATAATAATGAACCGTCAACGAGCAGAAGAAATTGCAGCATCTCCAGAAATGGCCAATGTTATATATAATGGAAAGGCAGTTTATATTCAACATGTCGAAGATAATGAAAATGCAAGAATATATCCTATAGACAAACCAGAACAGGAAATCACAGTACCATTATCTAGTTTAATTGAGAATTAAATTGCATTTTCTTATGAATACATAATCGTATATTGCATCAAAAAAAGCCAGTTTTTAAAACTGGCTTTTTTTGAAAGATTATTATTTTAAAATGCTCCGTATCCTCCGTAGCCACCATACCAACTTGCACCAATAATGACAAGCAGGATGAATAATACTATCAATAAAGCAAAGCCTCCACCTGTTCCAAAACCTGTTCCCGCAACTGCACCCATTAATACCATCTCCTTATTATTTTCTTTTCTACTTACACAAACAGGATATGCTTTTAAATAATATTTGATTGGGCTCCTTCTGTGATGTGAATCACATTCTCCTTAAACTGATTATGATACCTTGTTTATGAGAAACATTATCAAAATTATATGAGGTGAAATCATGACAAAAACCCTCGACCTTAGTAAAACAGTTAATGAGTTATGTCTTCAATATCCCGAGATTATTCAAATAATGAAAGACTTAAATTTTGAACAAATTACAAAACCAGGTATGCTTCAATCCGCAGGTCGCGTGATGACCATTCCAATGGGATGCAGAATGAAGGGTATTTCTCTAGAAGTAGTCAAGCAAGTATTTAATCAAAGTGGATTTACCATTATAGAATAAAGGAGTCTAATCATGAGCGAAATCATCAATAATCGTGAGCAGAAGGAAATCAATCATTTAGATAGACAAGTCATGTTGAAAGAAATCATTAAAGAACTCCATCAAGGAAAAAGTGTAGATGAAGTCAAATCGCGTTTTGAAGAAGCGGTTGGTAATATAACAGTTGCAGAAATTTCTAAAATGGAACAATCACTTATGGAAGAGGAAGGAATACCAGTTGAAGAAGTTCAACGTCTATGTTCTGTTCATACAGCCATTTTTAAAGGCTCAATTGAAGACATCCATCGATCTCATAAGCCAGAAGATGAACCAGGTCATCCTGTCCATACATTTAAACTAGAAAACAAGGAAATAGATCTTTTGGTTAATTTTAAGCTTCAATTACATGTAGAGCGTTTTGAGAAAGAAGATCATCAAGAAAATATCTATAAAATATTAGAGGATCTTAATCTTTTACTAGACATCGATAAACACTATAGTCGCAAAGAAAATCTCTTATTTCCTTATTTAGAAAAATACGGAATATACGGTCCTACTCAAGTAATGTGGGGAATCGATGACCATATTCGTAAAGGAATTAAACTTGCAAAGGAATATCTCCTAAACTACAAAGGCGATAAGAAAGCAGTCATGAATGAACTCACATTTGTAATACGAGAAGTAAGTGAAATGATTTTCAAAGAAGAAAATATTCTTTTCCCTATGGCTCTTCAAACGCTAACAGAAGATGAATGGTTGAAGATCTCCCATGAAAGTGACGAAATTGGATATTGTTTAACAGGCCCAGCTGGTGTTTGGAAACCAGAAAGATCTCCTATTAAGGAAGAATACGTATCTGAAGGATTTATTCATTTCGATACTGGTATATTATCTATTAAACAATTAGAGCTAATCTTAAACCATTTACCTGTAGATTTAACATTTATTGATCGTGATGATGTTGTCCGCTATTTCTCTCATGGTAAAGAACGCATTTTTGCTCGAACAAAAGCTGTAATTGGGCGAACTGTCCACAACTGCCACCCACCTAAAAGTGTGCATGTGGTTGAAAAGCTTTTACAGGATTTTAAATCAGGAGTAAAAGATCAGGAAGATTTCTGGATTAAACTAAAGGAAAAAACTGTTTATATCCGTTATTTCGCAGTACGAAACGAAAATGGTGAATATATGGGTACCCTTGAATTCACACAGAATATTGGGCCTATTCAGGCACTCGAAGGAGAAAAACGCATATTATCATAGGGGGATTTCTGATGAAAAATGAATGGATTGATAAAATAAATACTATTCTAGAAGAGGTTATGGATCCTGAGCTAGGAATCGATATTGTTAATTTAGGACTAGTCTATGAAGTCCATGTAACAGAAACCATGAAAGCACAAATCAAAATGACAATGACTTCCATGGGATGTCCACTAGCAGGTCAAATTATTACGGATGCAAAGACAAAATTATCTTCAGCAATACCGGAATTACGCGAAATCGATATTGAAATTGTGTGGACACCGGTTTGGTCTAAAGATCGTATGTCTCGATATGCTAAAATTGCTTTAGGAATTCATAGCTAAATTAAACGGTAGGAAAAATTTGATGGCTTTATTTTCCTACCGACCTTTACTATTAGATTTTCTTTCTTTTTTACTTGAATCTTGAGCATTTCTCTTTTGTAAAATGTCTTTAATTATTTCAATATGTACAGCAGCCCAGGCCTTTTCACGAAAGTGCATAAGGACACTTGTTGTAAGAGTAAAGAGATAGACAAAACTAAAAATTAACCAAAGTCGACTTCCATCATGAAAGAGCAAATGTTGTAGTTGTTTTGAAAATAAAAAGAAAAACCAAGGTACAGAAGTAACAAGGATTGGAATAATACCAGATCCGTTTTTTTCCTTAATCATACGATAATATATCGTTTTTAAGGTATCACTATCAATTGTTTCATAAAAAATTCGATACTCTTGAATTTCATTTAATTCCTTTATTTGCTGAAAGGATTGATTGTGACTAGCAGTTCTTTTTACTCGAAGATAAATCTTGTGGGCATCACCTCGAAAAGATAGCACGACTTCATCTCCTATCAGAAACAATCTCTTTCAAAGGCTTTACTACTATAAAACAAATTATTCCCTTATTCTTACGCTACTGAATACTTTTAATATAAGGAGAGAGTGACTTATGGTATAACGGAAGTCACTCTTTTTGTTAATTACTTAAAATATGATAAGTGTTATCTTTAACGTTTTCAAAAAATGGACTTTTTTCACCTAATGAAAACAAGTGTAATTCATGCATCGCCCTTGTACATGCGGTATAAAAAAGGTTTCTTACTGAGTCTTGATTGTATTGCTCAATTGAACAATTATAAATGATTACACCATCGAACTCGATCCCTTTTGCTAAGTAAGTAGGAATAATTAAAATCCCATGATCAAACTCTCGAGTTTTACTCCCTACCAATTTTACAGGTAATTGATTTTTTAGAGCTTCAAACACATCCTTACTTTCCTCGGCAGTTTTACAAATAATTGCAATTGTTTTATGTCCATTTTGTTGTAATGCTTTAGCTCGGTTAACTATATTTGAATGTAGATTCTCTACATTATTTACTTCTGTCAATGTTGGCATTTCACCATGACGGTTAAAGGCTTCAATTTTTTCTCCACCTGAGATTAACCCCTTTGTAAATTCAACAATTTGTTTAGTCGAGCGATAACTTCTCATAAGTTGAATTCTTTCTTGCTTTTCAGAGAAGTCGATTTCTCCTGAAAATATCGTTGTGTCATTCATAGCATGAGTATAAATGGTTTGATTAATATCACCAAGTATGGTCATTCGACTATTAGGAAAAAGGAGCTTAAAGTATGCAAACTGAAATGGTGAATAATCCTGAGCCTCATCAATAAACAAATGACGAATCATGGTATCAGTTCTTGTACCCTCTATACTATCCTGCAAATATAAATAGGGTGTGGTGTCTTCATACGATAAAACATCACCCTGAATGAAATGAATCGTTTGTTCAATTATTTGGTTCCACTCTTCTGGTAATAAATAGGAATTGTTTTCCTGGTGATTACTCCATCTTAACATTTGGAGATAAATTTCTTTTATATTAATAAAACTTAAGTGTTTCACCGCTTTTTTCAATGGCTTCAAGCTTCTTTTGACAACAAATTTGGCTAATAGCTGCTCCTCACGGTCATAATCATCAAACGTATTCTGATTAAATCGGTTATCCTTTTGAAGCTTATTATACACCTTTAAGTAATCCTCACGATCAAGTAACTCACTTTCAGCTATAACCCAATCCTTTGTTCTCTCAAGCTTTTCGAATCTCTTTAATTTCTTTAATAGCCATTCAGACACTATCTGCATCCGATTTGGAATGGATATTGTAGAATCTAAAGAGTAAAAGTATTTTTTAATTTGATTTGCATTTATGATTGGCTGCCCACGAAAAATAATATCATTAAAAATAATGCCTTTACTAGTTAAAGAAGATACATAATCATCTAACAGCTTCTTAAAACTTAAACTTGATTTATACTGAATACCTTTAATCCTTATTTGATAGAGTGGATCCTTTCTATCTTTTAGTATGTATTCAATTTGAGTAAATGGATCTTCAATCCTAAATTGATCAGCTAATCTATGTTCTAAGTATGCTTGAAAGGTCGTTTGCTTCATATTCTCTTCCCCAAGTTCAGGAAGAACCGTTGCAACGTAACTATTAAACATGGTGTTGGGAGAAAATAACATGATATTCTCTGCAGAAATGGTATTACGATACCGATAAAGTAAATATGCTACCCGCTGAAGAGCAGCAGAGGTTTTTCCACTTCCTGCTACCCCTTGAACAATTAAAATTTTACTTTTTTCGTTTCGAATAATTTGATTTTGTTCTTTTTGAATAGTTGAAACAATGCTCTTCATTTGTGTATTTGCCTGATTACCAAGAACCTCTAATAAAACTTCATCACCAATTGTCACACCGGTTTCAAACATACCTTTAATCCAACCATCTCGTATGATAAATTGTCGTTTTAATTCCATGTTTCCTTTGATTAGACCTTCCGGTGTTGGATATTCTGCAGGCCCTGGTGCGTAGTCATAATAAAGACTTGAAATTGGCGCACGCCAATCATAAATAATGAAGTTTTCATCTTTCTCATCCATTAATGAAGTGATTCCGAGATATATTTGATCCGTGTATTTTTCTCCTTTCTCTAAGAAATCAACGCGACCAAAATAAGGAGAGTGCTTTAAACGTTCGAGATTTTTCATTTGTTGGTAAAATTGTCGATGACTCCGTTCTCTTTCAGACAACAGTTCTGTTTGTTGTTTTATACTTGTAAATGTTTCACCTAAATCATCTGGTTCATCAAAGTTAACAGTAACATCTTCCCAAAATTCTTTTCGGATTCCTAAAATATCTTGTTTTAATCCACCTGTATTCCTTTCGAGTTTCTCCATTTTTTTATCGATTTGTTCCATTACATATAAGACTCGATGTTGTTCCATTTCTAAATCTTTGTTTATCTCCGTCATGATTGAAACACTCCCAACAAAAAATTTGACAAACCATCTAAATATTATGTATAATTATAATTGGATTTATATATCCGTTTGATAATGAGGTCTACAAAATTTTATAAAGCACAAATAATCATATCATGTAATAATTACCAATTCAAGACATTTTACATAATAGTGAAGCTGACTCAGGAAATCCTGGTCAGCTTTTTTGTTATTTCATACCATTTTAACAATTAACTTACCCTTTATTCTTTGCAATAATCAATCACTCCCAACACATAATTTTTATTTTGTAGTATTCTGAAAAAATAGTGCATTATAGGATTTTATTGGTTCCTATAATTATTTAAGTTTTAACCAATTATATTAAAGGGCAAAAAATTGCCTACCAACATGAACATATAAAGCATTTACAGGGAGGAAAATGATGGGAATCTTAAGTGGCAATCCTCAACTTGAACCGATGCATTATGGGGAAGTATTTGGAGTTTGGAGTTATCTGAAAACAGCAAAAGATGCGTTATCAGGTTATCAAACATTGATTAACCATAACGGTGATGATGATTTGGATGATTTCCTACGTGACTTAGCTCATGATACGAAGGATGAAATAAAAAAAGTAGAGGAATTATTAAGAATTAATGGAATTGCATTGCCTCCTTCACCACCAGAGAAACCAGTTGCTAACCTAGAGAATATTCCTCCAGGTGCAAGGTTTACTGACCCTGAAATTGCTGCAGCTGTCTCGGCGGATCTTGCAGCTGGAATGGTAGCTTGTAGTCAACAAATCGGCCAAAGTATCCGCGAGGACATTGGGATGATGTTTGTTCAGTTTCATGCTACGAAGGTGAAATTTGCCGCAAGAATCTTAAGAATTAACAAGGAGAAGGGTTGGTTAATACCACCACCACTTCATCTTGGGACTCCTGAGCTTCAGACAGTTTAACGTTCATGTTTAACTTACATCCTATACCCTAAAGGTAGGATGTAAAATTTTCTAAAAAAAGGATAAAAGAAATTTTTCTTTTATCCTTTCGTAATATGAGTTTCTTCTATTTTTTTTAGTCTCATTTTAACTTCTTCCTCTGATAATCCATGCTCCTCAATGTAGCGATTACGAGGATGGACTCGACATTCATGTGAGCAGCTTCTTAAATAAAAATGCTCATTTTCTTCTGAACTCAAAAGGTGTTTATTACATTCAGGATTTGCACATTTAACATAACGTTCACATGGTTCACCTGTAAAATAATCTTTTCCCACTACTACATGTTCGTATTGATTTACAGGTACTCCCATTCGTTCATCAAATACGTAGCACTGACCATCCCAAAGCTTTCCCTTAACTTCTGGATTTTTTCCGTAGGTCACAATACCACCATGAAGCTGGGATACATCGTCAAATCCTTCTTTCACTAACCAGCCAGAGAATTTTTCACAACGAATTCCACCAGTACAATACGTTAATATCTTTTTCCCTTCAAATTTCTCTTTATTGTTACGAATCCAATCAGGCAATTCTCTAAAAGAGTTTATGTCCGGCTTTATTGCACCACGAAAATGTCCTAAGTCATACTCATAATCATTTCGGGCATCGATTACCACTGTGTCCTCTGATTGCATCGCTTCAAAGAATGCTTTCGGACTTAAATACTTTCCGGTAACCTCTAGCGGATCAATATCATCCTCTAATCTTAATGTAACAAGTTCAGGACGTGGTCGGACCTTCATTTTCTTAAAAGCATGACCATCTACTTCATCAATTTTATAGACCATATCTTCAAATCGACTGTCTTCTTTCATATATCGAATATATGCATCGGTTTGTTCAAGCGTACCTGATACCGTTCCGTTTATCCCTTCTGTAGCTACAATAATTCTTCCTTTTAGCCCAAGCTCTTGACAATATGCTAAATGCTCAATTGCAAACTCTTCTGGGTTTTCTATTGTCACATATTTATAATATAAAAGAACTCTATATTGCTTCTCCATATTTAACTCCACCTGACTTACCTATATATTAAAAATAAAATCTAGTGCTACTATATCAAACATACAAGATTTATTTCAATCCTCTTTACATTTTATTAAATCGTTTCCTTCTCTACAATCCTTCTACTTTTCAAGATTAGATATTTATCCATTGCTCCAGATCCTAAAAGAACACCAAGGACAATAAAAATAAACCCTAAAATTTGTAGAGATGAAATGGATTCATTTAAGAATAAAAAGGCACCAACTAACGCAAAGAATGGAATGAAATTAATGAAAATGGCTGCTTCAGAAACCCCTATTTGATGAATCGCTTGATTATAAATCATATGAGATATTCCTGTTGCAAAAATCGCTGAGGCAAAGAAGATTAGCCACACTCCAACATTTCCATTTTTCATGGTTGCCAACCCATTTGGTTCAATAATTAAGCTTATTAGAAACAATACGAATGAACCAAATACCAACATTAATGCTGTCATTACGGTTGGATCTAGCTTGGATGATACTTTTTTTATTAGGACAAAACTATATCCTTGTGTAACGATTGATAAAAACACAGATAGATCACCTAATGAAATGGTTGAAACATGATTTCCTCCATTTAAGATTACAAAGCATACTCCTGTAAAGCCAGCTGAGATTCCAATTCCTTTTATCACGGTTAGCTTGGTCTTTAGAAATAAGGTAGCAAACATAATGGAAACTAAAGGAGACAGACCCAATATTAATCCCCCATTAGACGCAGACGTTTGCGTTAAACCAATAGACAAAAACACATGATGTCCTACCACATTAAATAATGAAACTATAAAAATATAAAACAGGTATTTGGATGGAATGCTTTTCAGTTTACCCATCGTAAACAAAATAAGTAACGCTACGACACCTGCTGTAAAAATACGAAAGGATGTCATGGTTACCGGCGAAAAGGTTGTTACGAGTATTTTGGTTGCAATTACATTTAATCCCCATAATAGAGTGACAAATAACAAAGATGAGTAGAGATAAAGTTTTGACAAAGGAACTCCTCCGAACCATGAATATGTATTACTTTATAAAGACTTAATTTACCAGCGAGAAAATTTCATATCTCGAAATATTTATTGTTTGATAATATCAGATTGTTGGAGAATTATCAAAATATTTTTGGTAAAATAAAAGTAGATAGAATTAAAGCGCAATCAGCTTTTTTGTTATAAAAAAAGAATGTTTGGAGTGAGCCTCAATGTATAAAGAAACTTACTTATTCTTTTGTCAACATTGTGGAGTACCTCGTGAGATTCCAACAGTAGCCATAAAAAATTATCTCATAAGTTCATATGTACCGGGATATTATTGCTTAAATAATAATTGCCGTGGGCATAATACTTTGACTTCTTTTGACAAGAGAGAACTTATCGAACGTGTATATGGAAGT
>JBEQAC010000025.1:0-23100 GCA_041640535.1 Bacillaceae bacterium | reverse complement strand
ATTAGAATACGTAGAAAATATCCAGCAAAACCAGTTAAGGAAGCTCCTAAAGCAATTGATTTTGCCATATCTAAAGCATTCTGAAGACCTCCTGAACTAATAATCGTCAGTTGAGTAGGATCATTAACACTTGAGGCTTCAGCAATCGATGATACGGTTGATAGTCCCCATGTATTAAAATACTCGAGTGTACGACTTCTGCGTTCGTTTTCAATTCTAGAGAAATTAGTCCCCCCACTTCCACCTACATCTACAGCAGAAACACCAATTTCCTTTAGCGCACTAAATGTTTCTTTACTTATTCCAAAACCGACTTCTTTTACAATGACAGGTATCGAAACAGCTCTTACAATTTCTTCAATTCTTCTAATCGCACCAAGAAAATTCCGATCACCCTCTGGCATCACTAATTCTTGAATAACATTCAAGTGGATTTGGATTGCATTCGCCTCAATCATATCTATGGCTCTTTTTGCTTCTTCGATTGTCGCTTCACTGCCAAGATTTGCGAAACATATGCCTGATGGATTCACTTTCCGAATCACTTCAAATGTTTCTCTTTCTTCTGGGTTTTTAAGAGCTGCCATTTGTGAACCAACGGCAATTGGAATGTTTGAGGATTTAGCAATAAGGGACAAGGCTTCGTTAATTTCCAATGTTTTATTTCCGCCGCCACCAGTCATGGCATTAATAAAAATAGGCGAACTTAAGGAAAGTTCACCTAATTTAGTACTAATGTCAATTTCATTAGTCGCAGTGTCTGGTAAGCTATGATGAACAAACCTCAAGTCTTCAAACCCACTGGTTCTTTGTTGTCCTGTTGAAAGAGCATGACTGATATGCTCCAATTTACGTTGTTCTCTGCTCACCGTTATCACCATTTTTTATTTTAATTTATTTAACTTATCTCCGATTAAATCTCCTAATTGGAAACCAGAAGTTTCTTCAGTTTGTTGATACTGACTATAATCTTCTTCCGGAACAGTTTCTTCTAATTCTTTCATGCTTAATGAAATCCGTTGTTCACTTTCGTTAAGATCTAAAACCTTAACTTTAACTTCCTGACCTTCTTTGAGAACCTCATGTGGAGTACCGATGTGTTTAGAAGAAATTTGGGAGATATGAACAAGCCCTTCAACACCTGGTAACACTTCTACAAAAGCACCGAATGAAACAAGACGTTTTACATTCCCTTCCACAACGTCACCACGAGAAAGCTTATCGCTAATATTCGACCATGGTCCAGGTAACGTTTCCTTGATTGAAAGAGAAATCCTTTCATTATCATGATCAATCGAAAGTATTTTCACTGTTACTTTTTGTCCTTCTGCTACAACATCTGAAGGTTTACTTACATGCGTATGTGCTAATTGTGAGATATGTACTAACCCGTCAATGCCCCCAATGTCCACAAAAGCACCAAAATTAGTTAAACGTTGTACTGTTCCTTCTAGTACTTGCCCAACTTCAAGAGAATTAATCACGTGTTGTTTTTGGTTTTCTTTTTCCTGCTCAATAACTGCTCGATGAGAAAGAATTACTCTATTTTTTTCACGATCTAATTCCACTACTTTTACGGTTAGAGTACGATTTAAGTAATCCGAGAAATCCTCAACATAATGTGCTTCTACTAACGAGGCCGGGATAAACCCACGAACACCAATATCTACTACTAAACCACCTTTTACTACATCCTTCACTTCAGTCTCAAAAACTTCACCTGATTGAAATTTTCCTTCTAAAACATCCCAAGCCTTTTCTGCAGTTGCAGCTCTTTTTGAAAGAATAACTGCATCCTCTTCGACTTTAATTACTTTTAATTCTAACTCTTCGCCTTCCGCCACGACATCACTTGCTTTTTCTACATGAAGACTAGAAAGTTCACTAATAGGAATAATACCATCCACTTTACTATTTTCAATGCTCACGATTACTTGTTTTTCTTCGACCTTTGTTACTTTTGCAATAACCATGTCTCCAACTTCCAAATCTTTCACATCTACTTGGTTCATATCCTCTACCATTACTTTTACCTCCTTATGTCTACCTGTTAGCTTTTTATCCATATTGATACTAAGTTTGCATATGTATATGATCCTCTATCTTACTAGTCGAATTTTCTCCTTACACGAATAAAAAACAGCAGGATGACCATACATTACAAAAAACTTCCTTTTATTAAACTTCTAATAAATGCTACTTTTTGTCAAGTACAAACTCTTAAACTATTTATATTTTTCAATTAATTGTTGGATGGATTCCATAATTATATCTGTCACTTTTTCAGCCGATGCTTTTTCTTGCCTTAATTCTTCCATACTTAAAGGCTGACCAAATACAACCTTTACTTTACCAAATAACTTATACGGTCCTATAATCGCACAAGGAACCACTTGAGCTTGTGTTCGTAAAGCAAAGAACCCTGCTCCAGCAAGTCCCTTTCCTAATTTACCATCCTTACTTCTTGTCCCTTCTGGAAATAAGCCGAGCACTTTATTTTCTTTTAAAATTGCCATCGCTTTACGCAGTGCTTCACGGTCACTCATCCCTCGTTTTACAGGAAAGGCATTTGTTTTCGATATAATTTTCCCTAAAATAGGTACAGAAAACAATTCTTCCTTTGCCATAAAATGTACAGGTCTTGGAACAGAAATACCTACTACAGGAGGATCTAAATTATCAATATGATTGGAGCATATCATGACCCCATCGTCTTTTGGTATGTTTTCTACTCCGATAACTTCAAATCGGTAAAATGGTTTTAGGACTAGTCTTACCGTTTCTCTTGCAAAAATATAAAAGTCCATATTATCAAACCCTTTCACTCACAAGTTCCATTATTTTTGACACTACCTCTTCGATGGAAAGTGAGGTCGTATCAATTTCTATCGCATCATCGGCTTTCTTTAAAGGTGCTATTTCTCTTTCAGAATCAAGTTTGTCCCTAAGGGCGATTTCTTCCTTTAACTGTTCAAGATCTGATTCCATTCCCTTATTTAAATTCTCTTGGTGACGTCTTATGGCTCTTTCATCAACCGATGCAAGGAGAAATACTTTAACTTCCGCATTTGGAAGAACATGCGTACCAATATCTCGTCCATCCATGACCACACCGCCATCAAGAGCGAATTGTTGTTGTCTAGACACCATTTCTTCTCGAATTAAGCGATGTTTTGCAACAATAGAGACTGAGTTGGTTACCTCATTGGATCTAATAGCCTCAGTAACATCGTTACCATTTAATAAAACAATTTGTCCAGTAGCCGTTGGCTGTAATTCAATCTTCGACTTAAGCAGTACTTGAAATAATTCATCTTCGTTATTTAAATCCACACCCGACTGGATTGCCTTATATGTAAGTGAACGATACATGGCACCTGTATCTATATATATATATGCTAGTTTTTTTGCAATTATTTTCGCCACCGTGCTCTTCCCTGCGGCTGCAGGTCCGTCTATTGCAATTGAAATTCGTTTATTCATTACCTTCAAAGGCCCTCCTATTAATTCAGAAACAAATCGTACATGTTATTTATTTCTAAAAAATGTTTCAACTGTTTGAGTTGATTCTGACTTATTAACACCTTCATAATCAATCATTTTCGATAGATAGGGCGATAAAGGCGAATATAATAAAATTCCTTGTGCTAAAAGTAAAAATACAAATTGTATAATGACAAGTTTAATTAAAATTCGTTCAAACCTTTTCATTCGCACAACCCCTAGTTTTTTTTACTATTATGTGAAAAAACTAGAGAATTTATTCTACATCGCCAATTCCCTTTTTACGTAAAGAAAGCTGTCTTTCGAAGCCAAATCTAGTAATAATCTGTTGATCATTGTGATTTGGATAAACAAATTGTAGTGAGGCTCTTTCTCTTTCACCCTTTTTTGCACCAATCACTCGAATTAATTTTGAGGCTATTTTTAAATAGTGATTCTCACCGGATAACATTGGAAGTACAAACCATGTTGTTAATTCTTCATCAGGTTGAAAGTCCATTGGCCTTGGTAGAATAATGGATGAACCACCAGCGCTAATATCTGTTGTAACTGTTACAAATGGTTGGAATCTTTGGCTGTTGGAATGAACTGCGACATCAACAGAAGCGTCAATTCGAACAAACTGCCTGCGTTGTATTCGAGATAACTTTTCATCACCGGGATATGAAAGGACAACCATTGGGATTACTTTTTTTGTCCTACCTATTATCTCTGTATTGAAGGAATAAATTGAATTATCTTGTCCTACAAACGTGACTTTTAATTTTGTACCATTCATAAAGAACGTCGTTTTACCCGTTTTTTCATGGACTGGATAATCAATAAACAAATGCTGGTCTATTCTTTCAACTAAACGACAACGATATGTTGCACTTTCGGTAGTGTTAATTGGCTCAAGGGTGATTGTATCTCCGATTCTTAACAAACTATATCACTCTTTCTTCACTTTCTACTGAAACCTGAATTAGGTGTTAATATAGATTCTAAAGCCAAAACTTACTGAATCTTATACTATAATTAAATCATGTAATAAAAAAAAGGGAAAGTAAATTTCACTTTCCCTTTTAATAAATCTATTTTAGTTATACAAAGGTTCTGCATTTTTTAACTTCGTCACCATTTCCTCATGTCCATTTGATGCATTAATATATAATCGATATGTGTCATTATTAATTACACCAAGAAATTCATAGCAAAGGACCTCTTCACCTAATTCATTAGTAATAATGGCTAAGCGATCTTCCATCACTTCTAAATTTGGATTCACTTTCTTTCTTGCTTCATCTCTAGATATTTTTGCTTCGGGTATCTCTCTTTCTTTATGAGCAGAAAGAAAATCCTTGGCAGAAAATCCAATGATTTGGCCATCATCCAATGCGACTTTCATTTTTATTGAATCGGGATACACTCTTACACCATTGACAGATGAAACAAAGTTAAATACACCGATATTGTCGTATTGTGCACTTTCAAACAGTTCTTGTGTATGGAAATTATGTTCCTTTAAAAACTTGATTGCATTATTTGATGCTTCGTTTAAACTAACTTTCCTTTCGGTCACTTCTCTGTTTTGTAGCACCCAAATAGGATATCCGCCTTTTTTTGTAATATCCATATATATTTCAGCCTTTGAGTCTGGGTCATTAATGGTCAGACTATAAAATCCATTTGATGCCCCTTCCCCATTTTCAGCAACTGACATCTCAATATTCCCTTTTAAGTTAAGAAAATCTTTTGCGATCTCCTGTGCTTTATTCTTGTCGATTTCTTCACCCTCAAGATTTGTAAATTCACCATTTTTATTATTATTCTTACTTGTTTGAGATGGACCAAATTCTGCTTCAGAATAGGACTGTACATTTTTTTCAACGGTCTCAAATCCGTTAATAATTGTATTATCTGCTTGCTTTTGACCAGCTGCTAATGCTAATTCAACATCCATCCATCGTAAATTATTTTCTATAACGAGATGCTGAACTTTTCTTAATTCCTTTTGAATTTCTTCTGCATGACCATATAGTTGTTGCAAAGTTTTATATTCTTCTTCTGATAAAGGCTCTCCATTTAGATCTCGAACTGCTGTCCGATAACTAAAATCACCAATGTTCGAAAGAAATTCTTCTGTTTTATTGAATGGCAGCAATGTTAAAGGAAGCTGACCTACATCATTTTGAGCTTCTGACGTAACACGCCATACCTCTGCAAGTGCAGGAGATAGAGAATCTCTTGAGTTCATCGCTAAGGTTGTTCCAATTTTATCGTGCAATAAGTCAATTTGATAGGTTAAATCATGAAAAGCTCGTTGGTAATTATTCTCTGCCTGAATAAGAACCGCATTTTTTTCTTGATGTTCTTTATACCCCCAATAGCCGGTACCAATTATTCCGATTGTAAGTATTGCAATTAATATTCCTCGTAGCATATTCACTCACCTTTCTATCTACAGAAAATGTGCTTCCCTATTCGTTTTATTTGAGGGCGACCCCAGATCCACTTACTAGTTGCTGTATCAGGATTAAAATAATAAGTTGCACCATCACTAGGGTCCATTCCATTTATCGCATCTAATACCGCTCTACGGGCTTGTTCATTTGGTGTTAGCCAGATTTGTCCATCTGCAACAGCTGTAAAGGCAAGCGGTTCAAATATAATCCCAGAGATTGTATTTGGGAATGTTGCACTATTTAACCGGTTTAAAATAACTGCTGCAACAGCAACCTGTCCGATATACGGCTCACCACGCGCTTCACCATAAACAGCATTAGACATTAATTGAATATCGTTTTCTGAGAATCCACCTGGCATATTTACTGCTGTTGGTCCGCCACCTTCGTCTGGTTGCTCCTCTTCTTGGGTTTGAGCTCCCTCTGGAGGTGACTGTTCTTCAGCAGGTTGTTGTTCTTGTGGTGCTTGCTGTGGTTCTTGTTGAGGAGCAGGTTGAGTTTGACCTTCTCCTTGCGGTTGTGTACCAGGATTGGCTTGACCTTCCCCTTGTGGTTGCCCACCAGGACTTGCTTGACCTTCCCCTTGTGGTTGCCCACCAGGACTTGCTTGGCCTTCTCCTTGTGGTTGACCTCCTGGACTTGCCTGGCCACCGCCTTGCTGACCACCACCAGTTGGATCTTGCCCGATTTGTTGTGGTGTACCAGTTCCTTGTGCTCGATACTGAGATTCAAATTCAGTCCGTTTTGCTTCAGCACTCTTTTTCGCTTTCTCTATCGTTTGCTGAGAAGGAGCAGATTGGATTTCCCATGGAACTCCTCCATAATGGGTAAAACGATTACCCTTTTTTAAGTTTGCATACACGAAATCTCGATTATATTTTGTTGCTCTAATTAACATATCTTTTGTCTTTTGCCCTACAAGTCCATCAACTTCCGTTAATCCAAAGGCTTTTTGAAAATTTCTAACAGACCAATACGTACTCCATCCATAGACTCCATCAATCTTTCCGTGATAATAGCCATTGTATTGGAGTCTTGATTGTAGCTCAATCACATCATCACCTGTAGCCCCTCTTTGAATAATTTGGTCTGAAAATGCTTGGGTTGAATTGAATTCACTTCCACCAAATAGTCCAATCGTGATTACAAATAGTAAAATGAGTATTTTTATGAACAACTTGAAGTTCATTAGTTTTTTTACCTCCCTAACCAAATTCTATATAAACTTACCTGTATTTTCTGTAGAGTTCCATTTTTTATGCAGTATCTTTTGAAAAACGAAAAAAAGCCTGACATTCGTCAGACCCAAATTTCCATTCAAGATGTATAAATCTATTTAAATGCCAACCGTGCCATCTTTACCTTTCTTAAACCAAACCACCATAAAAAAACCATAAATGGAAGCATATAAAAAACCCATTGTTCTTGAGTTAATAAAATAAAGTCATACGTACCATGTAATAAGAAGGGAAAGATTAAGGAAATAACAATCCATTTCGTTCTATGATTTCTGGTGGCAAACTTCCCCTTCCCTAAATAATACCCCATAATGACTCCAAATAATGCGTGACTGGAAACAGGAAGCAATGCACGGCCAAGTGCAAATTGAACACCATTTGCAAGAAGATAAAGGATGTTTTCAACAGTGGCAAACCCTAGAGAAACCGATGCACCATATACAATCCCATCATATGGTTCATCAAAATCGATATGTTGGTAGACGATATATATTAAGACAAACCACTTAAAAAATTCTTCTAAAAGACTTGTTGCAATAAATGCTCTTAACAACACAGATGTGAAGATTCCTTCAACTTCTAATACATATTGAACAAACATAATCGGGAAAACAAGAATAGATCCGAATATAAATACACGAAAAACCATAGAGATTGGTTCGGTGTCATATCGATCTTTCAAATAAAAATAACAGAGTAAAGCTAAGCCCGGAGCAATACCAGCGGAAATAACAGCTACCATATGCTTCCTCATTTCATTTCATTATTAAAAAGGTGTTGTACTTTTCTAATTTAATCGATACCATTATCGTAACATGATAATGATGAATTGAGAATCTTTTCTCTAGTAAATACTTAACATTAGAATAAGTAGGGGGAACATAATGAAGAAAATATTGGTTATTCATACTGGTGGTACGATTTCAATGCAGGAGGACAAAGAAACTGGAAACGTAAAACCAGCAGAGAAAAATCCACTTGTTGAAACAACAAGTTCACTTAATCAACTTGCAAATATAATTGTTGAAGAGTTATTTCACTTACCCTCACCACATATTACAACGAAAGAAATGCTACTATTGAAAGAAAAAATTGAGGATAGAATTAAATCAGACCAAATCGATGGAGTGGTCATCACCCACGGAACTGACACACTCGAGGAAACTGCCTATTTTTTAGATTTAACGATAGATTCAATGATCCCAATTGTTGTTACAGGCGCGATGAGGTCAAGCAACGAATTAGGAGCAGATGGGTTATATAACTTAATCTCATCGATTAAAGTAGCTTCAAGTGATGCTGCTTCTAATAAGGGAGTGTTAGTCGTTTTAAATGATGAAATACATACGGCCAAAAACGTGACAAAAACCCATACAAGTAACATCGCAACATTTCAAAGCCCCCAATATGGTCCTATCGGCATCGTAACCAAACGAGGCGTATTATTTCATCATACACCAATGGATCGACATACCTTTAAAGTAACTTCTTTAACTAAAAATGCATTTTTATTGAAGGCATATGCTGGTATGGATGGAACCATTCTTAGAGCGATAAAAGAGCTTAAGATTGATGGATTAGTAATCGAAGCACTTGGACAAGGGAATTTACCTCCAGCAATGATTGAAGAATTATCTTTATTACTTGAATCTAACATTCCTGTCGTATTAGTTTCACGCTGCTTTAATGGGTTTGTTGAGGATATTTATAGCTATGAAGGTGGGGGGAAACAGTTAAAAGATATGGGAGTCATTTTTTCAAATGGATTGAATGGACAAAAAGCAAGATTGAAATTACTTATTGCGTTGGAGAATACGACTAATCGAAATGAGCTTCAAGAAATATTTCAGAAATAAATGATACAAAGGGATGACTACAATAGCACGTCATCCCTTTGCCTTTATTCTTCTCTATTTTTAATGCATTGTGTGATAAGTTGTCCATGAAACCTACCATTTTCTATAAATATCTCATTCGCATTATTTCCTGCTGCAATAACCCCTGCGATAAACAACCCTTCCACATTTGTTTCCATCGTTTGATCATTGTATATGGGGCGTCCTGTTTCCTCATCAATTTTTACATTCATTTTTCTAAGAAACTCATGATCTGGATGATATCCTGTCATTGCAAATACATAATCATTCTTGATTCTCTTTTCACTTCCATCCTTACTATAAATGACCTCATTCTCTGTAATTTCCATTACGTGAGCTCTAAACTCCATTGTAATTTCTCCGTGACGAATAAGAGAGTCAAATTCAGGGAGTATCCAAGGTTTTACACTCGGTGAATACTCATTGCCTCTATAAATAACGGTTACTCTTGCCCCTGCTTTATGCAGTTCAATTGCAGCATCAACACTTGAATTCTTACCACCAATAACAATAACATCTTGATCAAAATAAGGGTGTGCCTCTTTAAAATAGTGTGAGACTTTGTTTAACTGTTCTCCAGGGATATGCATATAGTTTGGATGATCATAATACCCTGTTGCAATCACAACGTATTCTGCCTCATAGGTAGCGGATGTTGTTTCAACTGTAAACTGTCTCTCACTTTGTTTATGAACATTTAATACCTTTTCAAAGGAATTCACTCGCAGTTTCTTACGCTTTACAACCTCTCTATAATACGATAAAGCTTGGTTCCGAACAGGCTTCCTATTTTCGGTTATAAAAGCAACATCCCCAATTTCTAGTTTTTCACTCGAACTAAAAAAGGTTTGGTGTGTGGGATAATGATAAATGGCATTAACGATATTCCCTTTTTCTATAACAAGTGAATCAATTCCAATTTCTTGTAATGATATCGCGGCTGCTAATCCACATGGGCCCCCGCCAATAATAATGACTTTTTCTTTCAACATTAGTAAGCACCTCTACTTCTCTTACATTAGAAAAACTTGGCTTATCGCCAAGTCCTAATGGCGAAAGCCTTAGTTTTTCTTATACTATCATCCATAAAACTTTATACTTTCTGATAGTAAAAAAATATCTCCTATCAAAATGATAGGAGATTATTTTAATTTCTGCAAATATTAATGTATTTTAAATCCAGCCTCTGAATCTAGAGGCTTCAGCCATTTTTCTTACACCAACCATATATGCAGCAAGTCTCATATCCACTCGTCTATTCAGAGCAGTTTCATAAATGCTATTGAATGACCTAACCATCACTAGTTCTAATTTTTCTTCTACTTCTTTCTCTGACCAATAATAACCTTGATTATTTTGAACCCACTCAAAATAAGAAACCGTTACACCACCAGCACTTGCTAGTACATCAGGCACTAATAAGATGCCTCTTTGAGTAAGAATTTCTGTTGCTTCTAATGTTGTAGGTCCATTAGCCGCTTCCACTACAATTTTTGCTCGAATATTATGAGCATTTTCTTCTGTTATTTGATTTTCAATTGCTGCTGGTACCAAAATGTCACAATCAAGTTCTAGGAGTTCCTTGTTGGAAATTGTATTTGTAAATAATTTTGTCACAGTACCAAAGCTGTCTCGTCGATCAAGTAGATAATCAACATCAAGTCCATTTTCATCATATAAACCACCATAAGCATCTGAGATTCCAACTACCTTTGCACCAGCATCATGCATAAACTTTGCTAAGAAGCTGCCTGCATTTCCAAAACCTTGAACAACCACTTTTGCGCCCTTTAAATCAATTCCACGCCTTTTTGCTGCTTCCCGAATGCAAATGGTTACTCCTTTTGCTGTCGCCGATTCTCTTCCATGTGATCCCCCTAAAACAAGCGGTTTTCCAGTAATGAAACCTGGAGAATTAAATTCATCAATTCTACTATATTCGTCCATCATCCAAGCCATAATTTGAGAGTTGGTAAAAACATCTGGCGCTGGTATGTCTTTAGTAGGTCCCACAATTTGACTGATTGCACGAACATATCCTCGACTTAGGCGTTCTAGCTCTCGGAATGACATATCACGTGGATCACATACAATTCCACCTTTTCCACCACCATATGGCAAATCAACAATTCCACATTTTAAGCTCATCCATATCGATAATGCTTTAACTTCTTTTTCTGTAACACTTGGATGGAATCGAATTCCACCTTTCGTCGGTCCTACAGCATCATTATGCTGCGCTCTATATCCTGTAAAGACTTTTACAGATCCATCATCCATTCTAACAGGGATCTTAACAGTCATCATTCGAATTGGTTCTTTAAGTAATTCATAAACTTCTTCAGGATAGCCTAATTTTTCCAACGCTTTATGTATAACAGTCTGTGTAGATTTCAGGACATCCAATTTGGATTCTTGCTGCTCAGTATTGTCCTTATTATTTTCGGCAACCATTTGTAAACCTCCCAAATATTATCACAATATGATTCATAAGGATTTTATCTTCAAGCTTAGTATACATCTTTCCCTACCCTATGCAAAGCTATAAAAGTAGAAGAAATTTAAAAAAGAAAACGTATTCGTAAAATCAATTAATATATACGCACTGACCACTTGCCCGATAATGGAAAAGAGTGACCAGATTAGATCCGATTAACACATTATCTATGTAATCGCACTAAAATGTTCACTCTGATTCGTAATTGTTTAGAAAAAATAATTGTAAATCTCTTTTATTGCTTCTTCCTCAATTAATAATTTCCCATATTCGTGAACCCTATATTTTGTCAATGTTGCAGAATTGCCAAATTCAGCTAGGATAGCAATGAAATTTTCAGAGTCTTGTAGAATATCCTCTTCAAATAGCAAATAAAATCGTTCATTAAATGAGTATAGCCGTCCTCCCATAATATCAAGAGAAACTAACCTTGAAGAAAGCTGAATTACATCTTCAAATGTTTGAAATTCGTAAAATAGATCATCACTTTCATCAACGGTAACCTGCATTTCTATATAATCATCGGAAAAATCATCATCCATATCCTGACCATCAATATCTTTAGTCACAATGACAACCATCCCTTGCGCTTGTAAAGAGAATACTTCTACAGCAATAGGGCCATTCGCTTCAAAGCCAAGCTCTTCACTTGCCTCTTCAATCATATCTCTGAATAATTGGTGCACTTTTAATGAATCGTGCCATAAATCTTCTTTGGTTAAACCACGTTCAATCAAATCATCAAACGTTAAGAAGATTTTTATTTTATTATAATTTAAGCGTTCAAGACGCATTAAAGACCCCTCCCTAACGTCACGCCAACTTCCTATACATAGTTTATGAAAGGATCAGCAGAAGGTTCTTAAAAATAAGAACTCTGATGTATCCTGTATCCATATTAGCTTGTGACTTCGTTATTACTTAGTTTTTTCTGTAGCCAGTCGTCCCATTGGGTTTGCGTTTCCCCAACAAGATACGGATTGAAAGGGGGTAAGGTCTCTAAATCTAGCCTAGAAAAGGCGCTTCCGCCTAGACCAATTTTTAATGATGGAAAACCACCATTTAATTTAGTGACCAATTCTAACGTTCTGTTTATATTTTCTTCCATAGTACAGGAGATAAAAAGAAAACTAGGATGGATTTCATCCAGTACAATTTCTAGATCGCCATCTGCAATGCCTGTCCCAATATAAATAACCTCAAAACCTTTGCGTCTTAAGTATAATGTAAATATCAATAGACCTAGTTCATGTGACTCCCCAGGTCCGCAAACCGCCACTACCTTTGGTAACATACCGTTAACTGGAAGATTGTGTAGAATCATCGCCAATCTTGCTCTTAAAAATGAGGAAGCAAAATGCTCATGGGCACTGGTAATTTTTCTTTCTTCCCAGAGCATTCCAATTTGAACAAGCAAGGAGCCAAGAATTTCAATAACAACCTTATCTATCGTATAAAGGCTAAAAGCTTTATTTAATAATTCCTGTGAAAGATGTTCATCAAACCTCATAAGAGCATCTAATAGTTCATTTTGAAGCTCCCTCGCAAATTCTTCTACATGATCAGTTGAACTGACATTTGTAAACGAAGAAGTCTCTAATATAGATACGGCTTGGCTAATCGTAAAACCTTTATTTACTTTATCAATTAACCATTTAATAATTTTCACATGCTCATCTGTATAGAGACGATGCCCTGATTCATTTCTTTTAGGCGCAATCATCTTGTACCGTCTTTCCCAAGCACGAAGAGTTCCAGCTTGAATCCCAAGCATTTTAGATATAGCTTTTATATTATATTTTCCTTCTTGTGATAACATCTTAAGCCTCCATCATATCACTTGAAGCCTAACGCTTACTCTTATAGAAATTATAACGAATAAAGGATACTATGTAAAATTTATTCACTTTTTGATACGTTTACTTTTTTCTATTTTTAATCGTTAATAAATGTGTCTCTGGTGGTGCACCTAACCTTAGAGGCAATTCTGTCGTCCCATAGCCGTTGCTCACTAATAAAGTAGTAAGTCCATTTTTTTCAATTCCGCCTTTTTTATATAGTCCCATATTTAAAATGCGTATTTGTCCCCCATGGGTATGTCCTGATAATACAAGGTGAATATGGTACTCGTTCTTTATTTCCTTAATGATTTCAGGATTATGACTTACAAGTATTTTAAATTTCACATCATCACCAGCATCAAGTAAGGCATATCCTAGATGAGGCCTACCTGATTTAATGTCATCGATTCCAAGGATTGCTATCTCTTCGCCCATCTCTGATTCAAACCTAGTAGCAGTATTGTCTAAAATTGTAATATCAAGACTTAACAATAATGAATCAAGCTCACGGTGATTTACTTCATAATCATTGTTCCCCCATACAAAGTAGGTAGGGCCAACACTGCGAAGAAGCAATAGGTTTTCCTTAATTCTACTAAACGGAACACCTTTCTCACATAAATCCCCACCAATGATAACAATATCTGTTTCTTCCCTTACCTCATCTATGATTTTTTGAGATACTTTCCGCTTATGTATATCTGATATAAAAAAAATCTTTACTTCTCCAAAGCTTTCAGGGAATTGATTAAATTCCAAAGTTGTCCGACAAACCCGGTTTTGTTTTGCTTCAAACACCATAAACAACAACAAGCCTATACAAAAAATGCACATGGATAGCCATATCATGACTGGTCTTCCTCCTTTAACTCTCACTTATTACCGTTTCAAAGGAATCGATCGAGATGATCCCATATATAATTGAAAATATTAACAAACTCACAGTTTGCCAAAAACCCAAAAAGAATAAGATAATAAAATTGATACAAACACTATAACATAACAATAAATTCCATATTGATATTTTCTTCCCTTTTATGAAGGTAAAACTTTGTTCAATTCCATTTTTTATTAAAACGGAATGAAGAATAAAGCTAATCATAAACAAAAACATGCATGAAAGAAATTTAAAAGGGTTTAATAATAGCCCCATGATAAACGGCTCAAATTGAAAAGGGACTGGTATCGCCAAAAGTTTTATCACCAAATATCCGCACCAAAATCCCCCAAGTAACTGAACAAGTTTTTTAACCATATCCAATCCCCCCCTTACCACTACTATGTTAGGAAGGTTTTTTTCATACAAGGTATAAGTAAAAAATAAGGATATTTTAGTCATTTATTATCTCTGAATAGTCATTAAATCACTTTTTTTCCATAAACATGAAATGACACCTTATGTTTTTTACCCATCGAGGAGGTTGGATGTATGATTACGTTTAGGAAGACCTACTATCCTTATGTAAGTCCCTTTGATCCTTGTCGTCCATTAGTACCTAAGACATATGTAACTCCACCAAATTTATATCTCGGATTTCAACCAGCAAACTTACCTCAATTTTCACCAAAAGAAGCCCTTTGTCATGGAACACTCTGGAAAGTATTCTATGATCCTTATTATGGACCATATGAAGTCGCTAAAAGGGAGGTTCCAGAATGAAACAAATGCCACCTGAATATTATGCATTGTTAGAAGAACTCCAAGCTGTTGACTTCGTCCTTGTTGAACTAACCTTATATCTAGATACTCATCCAAACGATTACGCCGCCATTCAGCAATTTAATGAGACCGCATTGCAACGTAAGAAAATCGCCAAGCAATTTGAAGCACAATTTCACCCACTCCTCCAATATGGAAAGAGCTATTCCAGTTATCCTTGGAATTGGGATGATAGCCCTTGGCCTTGGCAGGTTTAAGCTATTAAATCAAAAAGGAGGAATTTATTCCATGTGGGTGTATGAAAAAAAGTTACAATATCCAGTAAAAGTTAGTACTTGTAATCCAATGCTAGCAAAATACTTAATTGAACAATACGGCGGAGCTGATGGTGAATTATCAGCCGCACTTAGGTACTTAAACCAAAGGTATACAATCCCTGGTAAAATTATTGGATTATTAAATGATATAGGTACAGAGGAGTTTGCGCATTTAGAAATGATTGCAACCATGATCTATAAGCTTACAAAAGATGCGACTCCAGAACAGTTAAAGGCTGCAGGAATTGATGATCATTATGTTAACCATGATAGTGCACTCTATTATCATAATGCTGCCGGTGTTCCATGGAATGCATCGTATATAGCAGCGAAAGGTGATCCTATAGCAGATCTTTATGAGGATATTGCTGCTGAGGAAAAAGCAAGGGCAACATATCAATGGATTATTAATATGAGTGATGATCCTGATTTAAATGATGGATTACGCTTCTTACGTGAACGAGAAATTATTCATTCCCAAAGGTTTAGAGAAGCGGTTGAAATCTTAAAAGAAGAACGAGATAAGAAGAAGTTCTTCTAATTCATTATGAGGCTTTCATCCAGAAAGCCTCTTTATTTTTCATGATTAGATGCTTGATTTACTAATTCTTCCTCAGCCCTACTCAATTTATATTGACAAAAACAAACAGTCCCAAACCCCGATAATATAAAAAATAAGATAAGAAAATGAAGGCTGTTTCCAAAGAACATGTAAATCATTTGATCTATTTCATAAAGATGTGGTTGAACAATAAAAACAGTAACATAAATAAGAAACATAGTAAAAACTATAAAGGTAATCGTCCTGTAAAACTCTGTTCTTTTTTTTAAGACTTCAAATTCTCTTTTCTTTTCGATCACACACTGAAGGTTCTCCTTTGTTGCTTCATCCGTTTGTTCATTAAGCAAATGTAGATCTGTTTTGAATGTAACCACCTCCTAAAGTTTGCTTATCTCTATATAAAAATATGAACTTGTACACTAATTTATGATGTTTGAATAAGAAAAAGGATAACCCCAAGTCCTTTACCACTCAATTTAGGGTTATCCTTTTCGTTCACGTTATTTTGTTTGTGTAATTTTAATAGGAATTTCTAATATCTGACCTTCGTAAATTTGTTGACTTTTCAAACCATTCCATTGTTTTAAAATTTCTTCTCCGTCTCTTGATTTGTAATAGGTCATTGAAATGCGGTAAAGTGTTTCATTTGCTTTTACTCGATGGTACTTTATTTCATATTCATGTTGGGCATCATTTGACGTTTTTTGTTCTGTAGGATGAGCAGCTTCTTTTTGCTTCAATTGTTCATTCGAGATTTTGTCTTGTTCTTGATTTGTTCCTTCCGCCTCTGGCTCTTCTATTATGCTTTCTGTCTCGGATTCATGTGATTCTTCTTTCGTTTCAATCGGATTCACACTTGCTGTTTTATCAGCATAATCAATTTCTTCCACACTTTTATTTTCCACCTTTGTAGTCGGAGATATGATTTTCCGTTGGTCTAAATAATACGTAAAGCTTAGGAATGTTAGAGGAAGTAAAATAAAGAACAAAGCGAGAAATCTAACAATCGGATACTTAATTTTAAACTTATACTTCTTCTTTTCCTTATGAACTTCATTTCTTGGAGGTAGTCCCTTTCTCTCCTCCGTTTTCTCCATCATATTTTCTACACGATCATCCTTTTCCCCACTTTTACGGTCCATATCTCTCACCTCTCTTGGTTTAAAGATTTTGTGTAGTCATATCGTATTTTTAAGGCAAACACAAAATCTATTAAAAAATGGGCAAAAATAGTTACCCATAAATTATTCGTCATTTGATAGGTTACTCCCAATACAAAGCTTAAGATAACCACTGACAATAATAATACCCATTTTGATAAATAACGAACATGCAATAATGCAAAGATACTACTTGCAATAAATAACCCAAAATGTGTTTGAATCACTCCTCTAAATAGAAGTTCTTCAGCAAATGAAATTAAAAAGCATAAGAAAAACAAGTGAAACAAACTTAATTTTCGAAAAATCCGTTCATTAATCCCACCATCATCTAGCATTTCCTTAGGTAATACTTTTGTTAAGAATAAATCAACCAGTATTACAATAAAAGCCAACCCACCACCGATGAAAAGAATATCTCGATTGATCAGCCATATTTCTTGAAAAGCTATATAATCATCAAATAAAAAGTATGCTAATACTAGCGAAAGTAATAATAATATCAGTTGAGTTATATATAAATGACGAATAACTTCCCGATCTGACATGCTATTAATTAATTCAGCTTGTTTATTTTTCAACAATTAATCACTCACTTTTGATTGGAAAATAGCTTCAAGTTCCTGTTTCCAATTATTAAAATTCCAGGAATCCCTTTTTTCCTCGTTCTTATGAAAGACTTGTATATCCACTCCACATACGTCACAGCAATTCACTGGTTTAGTTGTAGCAACATGTCCAAAATAATCTAAAATCGCTTGTCTTCTACAATTACTTGAATAAACCCAGTTCTTCATCATAGTTAATTTATCTCGTTTATTTTGCAATCGAGCTGAAACTGATTGTGAAATAAGATTACAAACAAGTGGAACATCCATCAACCCAAAAATCTCCTGATTTTTTATAAATAAATGTTCCTCAAGTTGAAACCTGATAAAACGCCAATGAGTTTCCGGTATTGAGCAATTAGCTATAATGGACGTTTCCAATTCTTTTGAGATTTTAGTAACGCCTCTCTTTTCAAATTCAAGATTTAGATAATCAATCACACATTGAATTTGATCTGATGTAGGTAAATCATTATTGATTAATAATTCTGGGAGGTCATGATCACCTATACAGTGTAGTAAAATGGAAATACTCTCTTTTCCATCACGCCCAGCACGACCAATCTCCTGCAAATAGGATTCGATTTGAGTAGGAAAATGGAAATGTATAATATACCGAATATTTTCTTTGTTAACACCCATCCCAAAAGCATTGGTACTACATATTATTTTTAATTGATTATGCAAGAATTGTTGTTGGATGAGCATTCTTTGTTCATGGTCCATCCCCCCATGATAATAAGCAACCTCTTTAACATGATGATCGATTAAGTATTGAGCCGCATTTTCAGCCATAATACGGCTTGAAAAATAAATAATCCCTGGCCCCTGTAACCGCATCACTAAATCTTTTAATTTTTCTAACTTCTCGTTAGGATGCTCAACACGATCAATGACAAGAGCAACGTTTGGCCGATCAACAGAATAAATGTGTTGTTTGACATCATTTAATTGTAAACAATCAATAATATCATGAATGACCTCTTTTGTTGCAGTGGCAGTTAAAGCAATACAAGGTGGATCTCCTAACAGTTTTCGTATATTGCCTAGCCTTGAGTAATCAGGTCTGAAGTCGTGTCCCCATTGTGAAATACAGTGTGCTTCATCAATCACCATGTAGGAAATACTAGTTTCCTTTAGTCTGTCAATGATCCAAGATGAATGTAAGATCTCCGGAGAAGCATATATAAATTTATATTCGTGAAGACGGCTCATTACATACTTTTTTTCATTTTGGGACAAAAAGCTGTTTAAAGCCACCACTCTTTTTTCACCCTTTTTTCTTAGCTGATACACTTGGTCCTCCATCAATGATAATAGAGGAGAAACAATCAATATACTACCTTTCATGAGATATGCTGGTAATTGGTAACATATCGATTTTCCAGCCCCTGTCGGAAGCATGGCAACGATATCTTTACGTTGAATCATGTCCTCGACAATTGGTCGTTGACCCTCACGGAACTCTGTATAATTAAATTTTCTAAATAACAGGTCCTCCAAGTTCATTTTCCACACCACTTTTTGCTAATACTAGTCTAATTTCAAAATATGAAATTGGCAGTTCAATTGAATCTTTAATTTGTTTTAATTTTAATGTTTGTAGTGAATTTTGCGCCTTCAAGATTTGTTGTTGCTTTACTTTAGATACAAATGGGGCAATGTTAAAACCTTCAACATTATGTGCAATTTCAACAATATGATCTTCAATCGTATTGTGCTTTAGTCTTCTTAAGCTAGCTATTTCCTCAATTGTTTTTCCCTCGAGTATGAACTTATACGTTTTCGTTGCTGAATCTGTTAATGACCATGTTCTTGATAGACCTGATGAAATTTCTGTTAATATGGGGAAGCTCTTTGAATCCTTTTTAGTCATCTTTAATATAAAATGAAGAACATTTATAAATAAAAGGTCGATATAATACTCATCTTCACTTACGATAGACGCAATTTGTTTTGATGTATATCCAATCCGATCCGCACTGGTGAGCTTTAATACAAAAACCGTAGCTTCAAGCTCTGATACCTGATCTAAGCATGTCCTACATTCATTATATAATTGATTTGAAAAATGATGCTTATCGCCTTTTTTCGAAAACAAAAAATCCTTTGTCCAGCTAAGGACATGTTGATCCTGTTGAATTGTGATATATTGTCTTTGATTTTTTATAAGATTAGAAAGGACTTGAATTAACAGTGATAACCTTTGCCAAAAAAGAAAGCCGACATCATAATATCTCCATCCATTAATACTTGATGGTATCGGCCTGTTTGATAGAGACTCGCACAAATATTGAATTCCTTTTTCAGTGGGACAATACTTGTCAGGTGCTTCTGAAATAATAAGTTCACTTGTTAAAAGCTGATGGACACAATCTAAAAGCTCACTTCTTGATATTCCCTTCATCATACTAAATAAATGGGATAGCTGATACAAATTACCATCCGTGATCGTTTGTGAAGATTTTTTACCAGTTAGAATATGGTAAATACCAAAGATAGATCTTTCACATTTTATTTGGTTGATGCAATATAATAAAATGAGTGAACGATACGATATGTTCATGAAAACTCTCACCTATTCTTTTCAACAATAGAAAAATGTCGAAATGTGATGATATTATTTTAACAAAATGGATTGCTAATGAATATAATCTTTTATGTTTATTTTTCTACTTATATACGCTTAGCCCCGAAGACATACTAAAAACAGTTAAAAGCCTTGTATGATAAGCATTCTCACTAGACTTTTCTATTGAAATGTTTTTAAAACAGTTTTACAATAGGTATGAGGAATAAAAATAGCATGACTTACCAATTGGTAGCGTGAACACACTTAAGTATGTTTTCGAAAACTTTTTAATGATATTTGGGAGGTAATTACTCATGGCAAAGTACACAATTGTTGACAAAGAAACTTGTATCGCATGTGGTGCATGTGGAGCCGCTGCACCAGACATTTATGATTACGATGATGAAGGTATTGCATTTGTAACATTAGACGATAACCAAGGAATTGTTGAAATTCCAGACGTATTAGAAGAAGATATGATGGATGCTTTCGAAGGCTGTCCAACAGACTCTATCAAGGTTGCTGATGAGCCGTTTGATGGAGACGCATTAAAATTTGAATAGGAATTTTTATATAGAGCTGATCCATGAGTTATACTACAGGGGTCAGCTCTTTTTATTAGGCTGTTTTCTAAAAGATTGTTGTTTATAAAACGACTAAGATGTGGCTAACTTGATTGGAACGGATATGTGTGACTCCTGCGGGATCTGCAGGAAGGATGAGACCCCGCAGGCACGAGGAGGCTCATCACCTGCCCCGCGGAAAGCACACACCTGGAGTGCAAATCAACATACTTTAGTTAAATAGCAACAAAGTTTACGAAAAAGCCTTTGATTAGGTAATCATTGACTATTTTGATGGTGATAATTTTTCAGAAAATTAATAAGAATGAAAAAAGAACACTTTAAAGGAGTAGATGTCATGTTCCAAGTTTTAGTGTCTGATGCAATGAGTAAGGAAGGTCTTTTACCGCTTTGGGAACATCCTGAGATTCGTATCATCCAGAAGAAGATTAACGAAGTAGAGGATTCATTGGGAGAGTTTGACGCTTTGCTTGTTCGTAGCGCCACAAAAGTAACAGAAGAGTTACTTTCAAAAATGACGAACCTCAAAATTGTTGCTCGAGCCGGTGTGGGTGTAGATAATATTGACGTTGAGGCTGCAACGAAACATGGAGTTGTTGTGATAAATGCACCTGATGGCAATACAATCTCAACAGCTGAGCACACATTTGCCATGATTGCTTCTTTAGTACGAAAAATCCCCCAAGCTCATATATCAGTTAAATCAAGAGAGTGGAACAGAAATGCTTTTGTTGGAACCGAGTTAGCTGGAAAGAACCTCGGAATTATTGGACTTGGTCGTATCGGTGCTGAAGTTGCGAAACGAGCACGGGCATTTGAAATGAAGATTCATGTATTTGATCCATTTTTGACGAGAGCTCGTGCAGAGAAACTTGGGGTTGCTTCATGTACGTTAGACGAAGTTCTAAAAACCGCAGACATCATCACAGTACATACTCCTTTAACGAAAGACACAAAAGGCTTACTTGGCTATCAAAATCTCGCAAAGACAAAAAAAGGTGTATACCTGGTAAACTGTGCACGTGGAGGTATCATAGATGAAGCTGCGCTATGTGACTACCTTTCTAAAGGTCATGTTGCCGGTGCTGCATTAGATGTGTTTGAAATCGAACCTCCAGTCAACAACCCTTTATTAGACTTTGAGCAAGTCATAACGACACCACACTTAGGTGCATCTACGAAAGAAGCCCAGTTAAATGTGGCGAATCAAGTGGCCTTAGAGGTTGCCCAATACCTTGATGGTAATCCTGTTACATCCTCTATTAATCTACCAACATTGTCTAAGGATTTATATGATAAAATACAGCCTTTCTATGAATTAGCAAAGAAAATGGGATCAACTCTATCACAATGTATGAAAGAATCTGTCCAAGAGATCTCTATTACTTATGCTGGCTCGGTTGTCGATCTAGAAACTTCGTTTATAACAAGAAGCTTATTATCTGGTTTTCTTGTCTCTAGAATAGACTCGACCGTAAATGAAGTTAATGCAGCTATGATTACGAAGGAACTCGGAATAACCTTTGGTGATCGAATCTCATCAAATTCTCACGGTTATTCAAACAGCATTACAGTTACTGCTTATGGTGAAAATAAATCGTTTAAAATTAGAGGAACGTATGTATCTGATTATGGTGCACGTATTGTAAAGATCAATGACTTTTATATTGATTTTGCCCCAGAAGGAAACTTGCTGTACATTCAACATACTGACAAACCTGGTGTGATTGGTAAAGTTGGAAACATTTTAGGAGACCATAACATTAATATTGCGACAATGCAGGTTGGTAGAAAAAATGCTGGCGGAGATGCGATCATGATGCTTTCTTTTGATAAAAATATAGACCAAACTACGCAGGAACTGCTATTAAAAATTGACGACATTGTTAATATATCAAAAATCGAACTCTAGAAATAAGCCAGATTCTGTTGAGTCTGGCTTATTCAAATACTTATCCAATCGGAACTTCTTTTCTCTCACCCTTGTTAAATGTCATTAAACTCTTATAACCAATCTTTTTTGCAAGTTCAAGAGCTTGGTCATAATCAGCACCAACATGTTCAGGAACATGGGCATCAGAAGATAATACAATGGGAATCCCTTTATCAAAGCACATTTGCAGTAATCTTGGATCTGGATACAATTTCCCGATAGGTTTGCGTAGTCCAGCTGTACTTATTTCAACGCATGTTTTCGAATTAGCTAGAGCTGTTGTGGCACGATCAAATTGGTGTA
>JBEQAC010000024.1:0-23388 GCA_041640535.1 Bacillaceae bacterium | reverse complement strand
ACATTAAAATTCCTAGAAAAACTACTAACATTAGAAAAAGAAGATATCATTAGTTCTAATGTAAGAGAATATGTAAGTCAATAAAATATAAAATACTCCGCTTAAGGAAACTATCCTAAGTGGCATAACCTGAACTGATTAGGTACACACTATTCGTAGTTTGTAGTCTATTCGGCTCAGGTTTTTTTATTTTAGCTGTCTTCTAAAAGATTGTTGTTATTAAAGAATTAAATAGGGCTCACTTGATTGGAACGGAAGGTGTGTGACTCCTGCGGGATCTGCAGGAAGGATGAGACCACGCAGGCACGAGGGACGCTCATCACCTGCCCCGCGGAAAGCACACACCTGGAGTGGAAATCAACATACATTAGTTAAATAGCAACAAACTTTTCGAAAAGAGCCTTTATTTTTTGAAAAATACGTAAGAGAAGGAAGGGGAAAAAATGAAATACGAGCAATTGGCAAAAGATATTATTGCAAATGTCGGTGGAAAAGAAAATGTTATTAGTGTCGTACATTGTATAACACGACTACGCTTTAAATTAAAAGATGAAGGAAAAGCAAACACTGATGCTCTAAAAAATATGGAGGGCGTTATAACAGTTATGAAGAGTGGAGGCCAATATCAAGTTGTTATTGGTAACCATGTACCAGACGTATATAAAGAGGTGCTTGAAGTTGGCGGTTTTCAAGGACAAGCTCCTGTCGATGCTGATGAAAATCAGGAAAAATCAAGTTTCATCGATATCATTGCCGCCATTTTCACACCGATTCTTGGCGTTTTAGCTGCAACCGGGATGATCAAAGGATTTAATGCCTTATTTACATCACTTGGGTGGTTAGATACGGCATCTGGAACTTATCAGATATTAAATGCAATTGGAGATTCATTGTTTTACTTCTTCCCAATCTTCTTAGGTTATACAGCGATTAAGAAATTTGGTGGAAGTCCATTTATTGGTATGGCAATCGGAGCTTCACTCGTTTATCCTACCTTATCAGGACTAACAGCGGGAGAGCCACTTTACACTTTATTTCCAGGCACATTGTTTGAATCTCCAGTTTTTATTACCTTCTTAGGTATCCCGGTGATTTTAATGACCTATGCCTCATCTGTTATTCCAATTATACTTGCCGCTTATTTCGGTTCGATTGTTGAGAAATGGTTAAGAAAAGTCATTCCATCGGTTGTTAAAACATTCTTGGTTCCGTTTTTTACCTTATTAATTGTTGTACCGATAACCTTTATTGTGATTGGACCAATTGCAACATGGTTAGGAAATATCATTGGACAAGTAACGATGTTCATCTATAATCTTAGCCCTGTTATTGCAGGTCTATTTATTGGTGGGATATGGCAAGTATTGGTTATTTTCGGTCTCCATTGGGGTCTTGTACCTATTCTTATCAACAACCTTACACAATTTGGTGCTGATCCAGTCTTAGCCTTAATGTTCGCAGCTTCATTTGGACAAATTGGTGCAGTTCTGGGAGTTTGGATTAAAACAAAACAACAAAAGCTAAAAACATTAAGTATTCCTGCTTTTATTTCTGGGGTGTTTGGTGTAACTGAGCCAGCTATTTACGGGATAACCCTCCCACTAAAGAGACCATTTATCATCAGTTGTATTGCTGGTGCCATAGGTGGAGCAATTATGGCTTTAACAAATTCACAATTATATATGTTCGGTGGCCTAGGTATCTTTGGAATTCCGTCCTATATTAGTCCAACAGAAGGAATTACGTTGGGATTATGGGGTGCAGTAATTGGTATGATTGTTGCCTTCATTTTAGGATTTGTTTTAACTTATTTATTTGGTTTACCTAAAGAACAAGATACAAACGAAACAACTGAAAGCAAGGCAGAAGAAACACTAAAAACTAATCAAGCAGATCAAGGGAAAAATGAAGAAATCGAAAGTCCTTTAAACGGTGAAGTCATCGAACTATCTAAAATTAGCGACGAAGCATTTGCATCTGGGGCACTTGGTCAAGGAGTAGCAATTGAGCCTTCTGAAGGGAAATTAGTAGCACCAGCTTCTGGTGTCGTTTCAGCACTATTCCCTACAAAGCACGCCATTGGGATTACAACAGACCAGGGGGCAAAAATTTTAATTCATATTGGAATGGATACAGTTCAGCTTAAAGGAAAATATTTTACAGCTCATACGAGCCAAGATGCACGTGTAGAAAAAGGTCAATTATTAATTGAGTTTGATATTGAACAGATAAAAGCCGCAGGTTTGCCGGTTACGACTCCAATTGTACTAACAAACCATGAAGAATATAACATAGAAACAACGAAAGAAAAGCAGATAAAAATTGGAGAACGTTTATTCAATTTGAACTTGAAATAAATTTAATAGAACATCATTGAAGGGTGACAGAGCTTCAGATGTGTAATAAGGAATTTAGAAAATTAGAGGTGAAGTGAATGGACACAAAAACAAGAAAGTTTCCGGAAGGATTTTTATGGGGCGGTGCAGTTGCAGCAAACCAATTAGAAGGTGCGTATCAAGAGGATGGGAAAGGTCTATCTACTGCAGACGTTTCTCCAAATGGTATCATGAGTCCTCCTGATTTTTCAATGGAGCAATTTAATCTATATCACGAGGCAATCGATTTCTATCATAAATATAAGGAAGATATTGCATTATTTGCAGAAATGGGCTTTAAAGCTTTTCGTTTTTCGATTTCTTGGACTCGTCTATTTCCAAATGGGGATGAGTTAGAGCCAAACGAAAAAGGACTACAATTTTACGATAATATGATTGATGAGCTTAAGAAATATAATATTGAACCAGTCATCACGATTTCTCACTATGAAATGCCATTACATCTTGTAAAAGAATATGGTGGGTGGAAAAATAGAAAACTGGTGGAATGCTATGAGCGTTTAGCAAGAACGATTTTTACCCGTTTCAAAGATAAAGTAAAATACTATATGACATTTAATGAGATTAATGTGCTTCTCCATGCACCGTTTACAGGTGGAGGACTATTGTTTGAAGATGGTGAAAAAAATGAGCAAGACATTTATCAAGCAGCCCATCATCAATTTGTTGCGAGTGCCCTTGCTGTAAAAGCGGGTCATGAAATTATCCCTGAATCTCAAATTGGGCTTATGATTGCATCAATGATTACTTATCCATATACATCAAAACCAGAGGATGCATTCGCCGCTCTTACACAGGATCGAAAAACTTTATTTTTCTCTGATGTTCAATCAAGAGGCTATTATCCAACCTATATGATGAATTACTTTGAGGATAAAGGAATTCACATTGAAATGGCGAAAGGAGACCTGGAGCTTCTTCAAGATTATACTGTGGACTATATAGGATTTAGCTACTACATGTCATTTGTAGCTAGTACGGCTCCTGAACATGAGAAAACAGCAGGAAATTTATTAGACGGTGTGAAAAATCCATACTTGCAATCTTCTGAATGGGGCTGGCAAATTGACCCTATTGGTTTAAGAACGGTATGTAATCAATTATATGACCGTTATCAAAAGCCTTTATTCATTGTGGAAAATGGGCTAGGTGCAGTCGATAAAGTGGAAGAAGATGGATCCATTCAAGATGATTACCGTATTGCATACTTAGATGCCCATATTCGAGAGATGAAAAATGCGATCGGTGATGGTGTTGAAATCATGGGTTATACTTCATGGGGACCTATTGACCTTGTTAGTGCATCAACAGCAGAACTTAAGAAACGTTACGGATTTATCTATGTTGACCGAGATAGTGAGGGGAAAGGTACTAATAACCGATACAAGAAGAAAAGCTTTGATTGGTATAAAAATGTGATTGCAACAAACGGAGAAGAATTTTAAAAAATTGAAGAAGCTCTATCAATGCGAATAGAGCTTCTTCCTGTTCATTATGTTCCTAATTGTTTTCCAAAAATGTAGGATAAAACCTGGTTATACACTTCAATGGTTCGTTCGACTGTTACTAAGTGACCAGTTTGATTAAAAGTAATAAGGTCAGCGTCTGTGAGATCTTTGACTAACCTTTTTCCCACTGATACTGGAACGACTTTATCGTCTTCTCCCCAGATTAATAAGGTTGGAACTTTAATTTCTTTCAATTGTTCCTCCGTTAAGTCTCCTTCTCTATGTCTAATCAATCTCTTTAGTGCATGATAGAAATTTTTTTCTTTTAACGGCTTCCCGAATTCTTCAATTAGGTCGTCAGTAATAAATTTTTCATCATAAAACACATTTTTTAAGTTTTCCTTTACACCTTTTCTCTTAATGTAGTATTGAATGAAAGAGTGAAATAGTGGCAGATAAGAAAATGAAATTAATAAAGGATTTGATCTTTTTAAATAGCCCGAGCTACATAATAAAATTAACTTAGAAATGTTATCAGGTATCTTTCTAGCCGTGTACAACGCAATCTGTCCCCCCATAGAATGGCCCATAAGAATCACATTTTTTAGCTTGAAATGGTTAATACAACCAATTAGGACATCAGCATATTGATGAAAGGAATACACAAATTTTTTAGACTTTTCACTTCGACCAAAGCCAGGAAGATCTATTGCGATTACTGAAAAGTGTTTTCCTAATAATGGGATCAGTCGATGGAAAGTATAAGTGGAAGAAACAAAACCATGGATAAGGAAAATCGGGGGATATTCATTTAAAATGTATTCACAATACACATTGATACCCCTAATTTTAATAAATTCTCGTTTTGCTTGGCTAAATGTCAAGGTTTGTATCCTCCTTACAAAAAGAAAGTCAACATCATTATTATTACCTTTTGTGTAAAAATAATGTGGACTAATCTTTAATGTAAGGTTTCTTTCATTTTCTTAATTTTACCTGAGTAAAATTAATACGAGAATGATAGTCCTCTAATATATCGGTTATTATACTTTTTGATGAACTAGGAATATGAAGATTTTCAAGTGATTGCTTCATCTTATTTTGCTTTTGCACATCTCTGGCTAACTGTTTCGTTTCTATAACTAGTTGCTCAATTTTCTCATTCCATATCGCTGCACCTGCTGATTTGAAGAATAGTGCGTTTTCTCTTTCTTGGCCTGGCGTTGCTTTGGGAAGAATAATAGGAGTGTTTGTAGCTATTGCTTCTGATAAAATTACACCTCCTGGTTTTGTAATTACACATGTTGCCATCCGTAATAATTCATGCATATTGTTTACATAGCCATAAACGGTTATATTTTTATAATCGTGATATTTAAACCTTAAATGTTGGTAGAGTTCATTGTTTTTACCACATACAATGATAAGCTTTAACAATGTGTCATCTTGAAGTAATTCACATATTTGCTTCACTTCCCTCGATACACCATATGCCCCTGCTATGATTAGTATGGTTCGCTTAGCAGGACTTAATAGACTTAGCTTTGGCTTATTCATCATTTTTTCAAAATCTGCACTGATAGGAATTCCTGTTACAGCGATTCTTGCTTCCTCTATCCCCATTTGTTCTAACTCCGATTGAAGATGAGTAGTTGCAACATAGTATTTATCAATGTTTGGGTGGATCCAGAGATTATGAATACAATAATCTGTGACCACATTATAGGTGGGAATTAAGGTATTTGTTTTTTTACGATAGAAGGGTACAGATAAAAATGGAAATGTATTGATGATAAGATCAGGTTGGAACTCCGCGATAATGTTTTTAAGTTTTGTATATCCATAGCTTAATATCGTTAAATTTTTATTCTTGGAGATATGTTTACTACCGTAATAAAAGAGGCGATAGAAATGTCTTCCACTTGTTGTATAGCTCTTTAAATAAACCTTTCTCGTCAACTCGTTAATTATTGGACTAGTTTCATAATATAAATCTCTTGAAATACAGTCCACACCTATAGAAGAAAACTCATTTTTTAGCGTTTTAGCCACTTGAAGGTGTCCTTCTCCATAATTGGTTGTTAAGATTAGTACTTTAGGTAATATCATGGGATAACACTCCCTATAGAGTATCTGAAATTCTCATACTATAGAATAACAACAAATTTTTAAGGATTTATTAAAAAATCTTTACACTTATAATAATTAATTAAATATATTCATCAGGGATAATTTTAATACAAAGGAATTAAGATTAAATGCTCATTAATTCACAATATTTACACAGACTTGCTCTCTGCATCGAAAATTATATGGTAAAATTAACTATGTGAAAATAATCACATATCTAGGGGGAGCAAAAAATGAAATTCAAAGTAGTGTTAACAACAGCATTGGCAGTAGGTTTATTGACAGCCTGTGGTGCGCAGGATGAGCAGGTAACAGGTAGTCAGACTCCAGAAGAAACGGAGGTAAAGACAGATGTAGTAACAACAGCATCATTAGTAAATGACGCAGCTGCATTTGTAGAGGGAGTTAGTGAAAATGGAAGATGGATTATTGCAACACTGGGAGATTTAACTATTGATGAAGAAGTAGTAGTTGCAGGTGAATTTAGAGACAAAGACAAAGCGGATGGTGACATTTATCGTAAGATTGCTTTATATGAACAGGATGAAAATAAAAATATTACTGAATCATTTAGCCTAACTGTCCCTAAATTAACTGTACAAAGTGAAAACTTAAGAATTCAAGGTGGTACTGTTAAGGGTGATGTATATGTAGAAGCAAATGGTTTTAACCTTCATGAAACGGCGACAGTAGAAGGAAATATTTACTTTGCTAACGAAGAATTTAAAGCATCTGCTGCCATTGATGGTAAGGTTACAGGTAATACTGAGGTAGCGGGTGGAACAGATGTAGTAACAACAGCATCATTAGTAAATGACGGAGCTGCTTTTGTAAACGCAGTTAGTGAAAATGGAACATGGATCATTGCAACACTAGGAGATTTAACAATTAATGAGGAAGTAGTAGTAGCAGGTGAATTTAGAGACAAAGACCAAGCAGACGGTGCGATTTACCGTAAAATTGGATTATATGAGCAAGATGAAAACCGTAATATAACAGCATCATTTAGTCTAACAGTGCCTACATTAACGGTACAAAGTGAAAACCTGAGAATACAAGGTGGTACAGTAATTGGTGATGTATACGTAGAAGCGAATGGATTCAATCTCCATGAATCTGCAGGTGTGGAAGGAAACATCTATTTTGCTAGTGATGAGTATAAAGCTTCAGCAGTTATTGATGGGAAGGTAACTGGAGCGGTTGAAGTTAAATAAGTATAGGTAAAAACAGTTAGTCAATCAGCTAACTGTTTTTTTGTTACTTTAATATAATGAAAAGTGATATCCGTATAAGAAAACCGAGCAATAATGAAGATTGCTCGGTTTTCTTATTATGCAGACCTCTGCAGTAACGTTTTAGTTAGATCAAACAGCGTAATTTTATATGAACCATCAGGTAATTTGTTAATTTCGTCAATCGCTTTTTGAGTATATCGTTCAGCTAGATTTTGTGCTTTTTGCAATCCATTATGTTGACTAATTAACGCTTTTATTTGTAGGAGGTCATCTTCAGTTAATGATTCTTTCTTTTGCAAGAATGGTAGAAAAGCATTTGGATTTTCTCGAAAAGAATAAATAAATGGTAATGTATAGATACCTTGTCGAATATCAGCCATAATAGGCTTTCCTAAAGATTGCATGGTACTGCTGTAATCTAAAATATCATCCATAATCTGAAAGGCCATGCCGATGTAATGACCCATATTCCATGCTCTCATCGCTTCGTAATGCGATGCTTCACTTTCAATAGCACCAGAATAACAACTCAATGCAAACAATCTAGCTGTTTTCCCAGATATGCGAGATAAATAGTTTTTGACACTTACATTTGTTTGAAAGCGAGAGTTTAGCTGATCTAGTTCTCCGCTTAATATTTTTTCCATACTGCGAGAATTAAACTCTAGATGGGCTAAAGATGTTGCATAACGTGAAAGTAGTGAAAAACAAACACAGAATAAATAGTCACCTGAGTATACGGCAAAATGTTTACCATGCTGAGCTTGAATTGTCTCTCGTCCATGACGTATTTCAGACTGATCGATTACATCATCATGAACAAGTGTAGCCATATGTAAGCTTTCGAGTGCTGCAGCAACTGCTATGGCTTTCTCTTTTTCTTTTGTGGGACCAATTTGAGAACATAGGAGTGAATATGCAGGTCTAAGTAGTTTTCCCCCAGAGTGAAGCAACCCTTTAATCGTCGCTTCTACTGTTTTATCTCGAACACGGATATGAGTATCTATTAAATTCAATACCATTGATAATTCAACTTTTAAGTCAGGATAGGCATTCCACATTTGATGTACACGCATAATGTTAACCTCTTTCATCTATTTTATTAAATTTAACTCTCGTAAATCCCTATAGTAATTTAATTTCTCTACATGGGTCAGCAGGTAATTTGCTGCAAGCCCAATTGCAATTCCTGATAATATCCCTACAAATGATAAAACCGGTAGATAAAGGAGGACAGTCCAAGTCTGTGCAATCCAACTTGCAATGGTTAATTGACCTACATTATGTAAAATCGCACCAGTTACACTTACTCCAATTAGGCTGACTCTTGTTGGGCCCAATTTCTTTACCGACCACATTCCTATAAAGCTTAAGATGGCTCCGGCTGCGCTATACATAAATGACGAAATGGTTCCTCCTAACAGAGTGGATAGAATAAGACGTATTGCAACTACTTTAGCAGCATCCTTTGTAGAAAGAGTATATAATGCCATACACGTAATGATATTGGCTAAACCTATCTTAGCTCCTGGTGCTATCGCAAAGGGAAACGGTATTGCACGTTCTACTATGCTGATAATCACAGCTTGTGCAGCTAATAAAGCAATATAAACAAGGCGCTGATTTTTTGTCATCTCATATACTTCCTATCTATCAGTATTAAATATGAACTATGAGCTGATGATTTCATCATCTATATACCCATCAATGGATTGAACTTCAATGACTACCTTATGTGGTAGACAAACAATCGTTTTACCAGGTTTGGAAAGAAAACCGGACCTAACACAAACCTGATCAGGGCATGTGGCTGCTTTAATTCGAATCCTATTATCTCTCACTTCTATTGTGTTACTATCTCCATCTGGCTGGGTAATCGTAAATGTTTCAATACCACTGTTCCCAGTAAGGGTAACCTGTTTCACAATTTCATTGTCGACTGAAATAACAGCAACATATTGAGAGTGTTCATCTGAAGTTCCTGCGAATTGATAGCTGAAAATAGCAAAGGGCAGAAAAGAGAGGAGTATTAGTGTGATGATCACAATCACATCCCAGCGTTTAATTGTATGGAATAAGCTCTTCATGTCTTTTTTCTCCTTTACTTTTATCCCAAACCGTAATGAGAGTTAAAGCGAAAGAATCGATCATCTTTCGCTTTAAGTTCATTAAAAAAAGTTTGTGAAATTATGCACTTTTATTTTTAGAACTTGTGTGTGATTTTTGTACAACCGTGTCAAAATCCTTATAAATTGCTCGTTCTTTCCCGTACCACCAATCGCCAATTGTTTTTTGTAAGAAAGGAACAACCCAATAATCCAATCCGATTGAACGTCCGGAACCGTTCATTAGTGCGATTGATGCTGGCAATGCCCAAACTTTATCCCAACCAAGCATCGCTGTGAGAGTGAACATGACTAAGAATCCAGCACTTGCTAAACTTGCTAACCAGGTAAATAGCCCACCTAAGATTGCTAAGCCCATCCCTAATTCAATGAAGACCATTGCTTTTTGCATAAAAATAGCTACTTCAGGTGTAGGGAGCATAATTTCCATAATCCATTGGAACCAGCCCCACATATTACTTAAAATAGGAGTCGCCCATTCTGCACCTTCTGCCACAGCTTCACTTGCCCCACTGGTGGTTGATTGTAACCATTCAAACGGCATTTTTACACTTGAAGCTAATAACCAGGAGTCTTCCCCAAGACCATTAAATAATTTCGGTACGTTTGAAAAGCTAGAGGTTGCATCCTTCCAGGTTTGTTCACCCCATAGCTTTGCACAGCCTTCTACTATCCAAAACCCTGCAACAAAAATACGTAAAGGTAAACTCCAAAGAACATTTCCATAACGAGTAGGAAAGTCTCTAAAAATGTTACGTTTATCTTTGGTATGGAAAAATTCATGCATAACATATTGGAACATATAGTAGCCACTTCGAATCCCAAAGAAATAATACAAATTAACCATATGCTTCATAAAATTTGCAAACCAACCACTAAGACGAATACCACTTAAATTTGCTACTCCGTACCTTGCTCCAATTGAAACCATGATTCCATGGTATTTTCCTTTGAACGGTACTTTTTCGCCCCCACTTATTTCCGCAATAATGCTTTTTGCTGCAGTTGAACCTGTTTGTTCAGCCGCTTCCACAATTTGAGGCGTTGGTTTTCCAGGCTCTTCTTCGTAATATGCTAAATCTCCAATAACATAGACATTCTCGTATCCGTCTGCTTCCATATATTCATTTACTTTTAAGCGACCTGCTCGTCCAGCTGACATCCCATAATCCTTTGTATCAGAATTCGCTTGGACACCAGCAGTCCAGATTAACGTATGAGTTGGAATCTCTTCACCTGATTTAAGTAAGACAGAATCAGCTTTTACTGCAACAATTGGAGAACTCTTAAGAATCTTCACCCCTTTTTTCACAAGGTAGGATTCCGCTTTATCCGCATCTTTCCGATCTAGCATATTTAGAATGGTAGGTGCTGCCTCGATAACATATAGCGTAATGTCCCTTTCATCTAATTTATTATCCTTTGCTAATCGACTCTTCCATTCTATTAATTCTCCGACCATTTCAATCCCTGTAAAACCAGATCCACAAACTGTGAATGTTAACATGGCACGTCTTATCTCATCATCATGAACCCTGGCCGCACGCTGCACAGTTTTTTCAATATGTTCACGTAAATTTACAGCATCCTCCCAAGACCAAAGCGTAAAAGCATGTTTATCAACTCCAGGTGTTCCAAAATCATTAGGCTCTCCTCCCATACCTAAAACCAGGTAATCAAATGGAAATTCACTGTGTTCCGTGATCACTCGTTTTTTTCCATGATCGACATGTGTGACACTGTCTGTAACTAATTTAACTTTAGTCCTGTTAAACAGACGTCTTAAATCAAACTGAATGGCATCAGGCTCAACTCGATGAGCGGCTACCTCATGTAACTCGGTCATCATTGTATGATAAGAATGACGATCTATTAATGTAATCGAGACAGATGAGTCACGCTTATATTTTTTCGCAAGTTTCTTTGCTGTATGTACGCCCGCATAGCCTGCACCAATGATCACAATGTTTTTTTCTGCCACTTTCGTTCACTCCCTTAAAATACTAATATTGTGAAACTATGAACAATCGACTATATCTTACTTCTCCATTTGTGTACTGTCTATAGTTTTCACTGAATAGTAACAATTTCCCAAATTGTTTTTTGTTCATAGTCTATTCACATTATTTTCAGGAACAACCTGTTAAAATTGATGTAAAAGTATTTGAAATGATAGAAACAGGAAAAAGAGTAACAAAGATGCACTTATTTGTGAATATTTTCACAATAAAGAGAGGTTTTGAGAGGCATGAAATTTAAAAGTTTAGCATTCATCAGCATCATTACCTTAATGATTGTTGCCGGATGTGAACAATCAAAAGAAAAACCATCGATGACAAATCCTTACAAGCAAACGGCATTTTTAATGGGGACTGTGGTCACTGTAAAAATCTATGACGAAGAAAAGCAAGCTGTACTAGATCCTGTTTTTAAAAGGATTGAGGATCTAGCAAAGCAAATATCGATTAATGAAGGAGAATCTGAGGTGACCGATATAAATGAGATGGCAGGAGTCAAGCCTGTTAAAGTTTCCGAGGATGTTTTCAAGCTTGTCGATGCAGGGAAATCATTCAGTGATAGCGCGAATGGATCGTTTGATATATCTGTAGGACCACTTACAGAGCTCTGGCATATTGGATATCCAGATGCCCGGAAGCCAAATCAGTCAGAAATTAAAGAAGTTTTACCTCTCATTCGTTATGATCTAATTGAATTAAATAAACAAAATCAGACTGTTTATTTAATGAAACCAGGGATGAGGTTAGACTTAGGGGCAATTGCAAAGGGCTATATCACAGATGAAGTGTTATCAACATTGAAATCCCATCAAGTTAAGAAAGCCATTATTGATTTAGGCGGAAATATTTATGTATTAGGCAAAAATCAACGTGGCGAAAAATGGACGATTGGGATTCAAGATCCGTTTTCACCTAGAGGAGAGATTGTTGGGAAAATAAAAGAATCTAACAAATCGATTGTTACTTCTGGAATTTATGAACGATATTTGGAGGTAGATGGAGTAAAGTATCACCATATTTTAAATCCCGAGGACGGATATCCTTTTGCCAATGATATTGCGGGAGTTTCAATCATATCAGAAAAGTCTATTGATGGTGATGCACTTTCCACCTCTGTTTTTTCGAAAGGAATAAAAGAAGGAATGAACTATATTGAGGGAATCAAAGGTGCTGAGGCCATTTTTGTTAGTCATGATAAAAAAATCTATATGACATCTGGTATAAGGAATCAATTTGAGTTAGTCAATGATGAATTTGAAATCGAACAACTGCCCCCATCATAAGGAGTGAAAAATCATGTCATTTTCTACATTTTTGAAATTCGTTGAAATTAGAACGAAAATTGCGAGTTTATTCCCTTTTATTGTTGGATGTTTATTCGTCATCTATCGCTATGATATTTTCCAACCGTTAAATACCGTTATCTTTTTTGCAGCCATGCTTATTTTTGATTTAACAACAACAGCCATTAATAATTATATGGATTATAGAAAAGCATCGAGTGAAGCTTATCGGCAGGAAAAAAATATCATCGGTCAAGAAGCCATACAGGAGCGTGTGGTTATTACAACAATAATAGGGTTATTAGTAATTGCTACGGCATTAGGTATATGGCTTGTTGTTCGAACGGACCTGTTGGTTTTGTTAATAGGGATGGTTTGTTTCGGTATCGGTATTTTTTATACATTTGGTCCTATTCCACTCTCGCGTATGCCACTTGGAGAAGTATTTTCTGGGTTAACGATGGGATTTGGAATCATCTTTTTAACTGTTTATGTCAATGCATTTGATCAAGGAATTGTGCAATTAATTTGGGAGGGACGTTTAGTAAGTGTTGAAGCAGATTTAATCCTGTTAATAGAAATTGGGCTGATTTCACTCCCTTGTATTTTTACCATTGCAAATCTGATGTTAGCAAATAATATATGTGATCTGGAAGAAGATATTGCGAATCATCGCTATACGTTACCCTTTTACATAGGAAAAAAGTATGCAATATGGCTTTTTGATGGATTATATTTAGCTTCATTCCTAGCCATTTTGACTGCTGTTATCTTCCATATACTACCTACGGTTATGTTGCTAACATTCATTGTAGCCCTACCTGTTTACCGAGAGGTTCGAAAGTTTAATAAAAAGCAGGTAAAATCAGAAACGTTTCATGTAGCTGTGAAAAATTTAGTGTTGGTGAATGGCTCGATTGTTACTCTGCTAGTCTTTTCGGTCTTTATATAAATGTGATTATTTCACATAACAATATTAAAAAACATGCTTTTTTTCAAAAATTAACTGAGCATATTTGAAAAGGAGGGGGCAAAAGTTGAAGACACCAATTGTAGATGTGAAAAATCTATTCTTCAGATATGATCAACGAATAGAATCAGAGACTTTAACGAATGTTTCTTTCTCGGTTGATGAGGGTGAGTGGCTTGCGGTTGTTGGACATAATGGTTCTGGAAAATCGACATTAGCTCAGTTGCTTATTGGAATATTAGAGCCTCAACAAGGTAAAATCTCTATAGCCGGGGAGGAATTAAATCATTCTTCAAAATGGGAAATCAGACGTCAAATTGGGATGGTGTTTCAAAATCCAGATAATCAATTTATTGGTACAACCGTACAAGACGATGTAGCTTTTAGTCTAGAAAATATGAATATGTCTTATGAAGAGATGGTTTTAAGAGTAGAGTATGCTCTCAAGGCAGTCAATATGTCCTCCTTACGCTTACATGATCCATCCCGACTTTCGGGCGGACAGAAACAAAGGGTTGCAATCGCAGGTATTCTTGCGTTAAAGCCAGATATCCTTATATTAGATGAAGCCTTTGTGATGCTTGATCCTATGAGTCGTCGTGGATTGCTTGATACCTTGGAACAATTGAGAGAAACAGAAAAGCTTACAATCATATCGATCACTCATGATATGAATGAAGCGGCAGCGGCTGATCGTGTATTGGTATTGAAGGCGGGGAGAATTGTTCAATGTGGACAACCACGAGATGTTTTCGTGAATGAGGATGAATTGGAGCCTCCATTGTCAGAACGATTAAGACGATTACTAAAGGAACGAAATAGAGAGGTTCCAGAGATGTATATGACAGAAGTAGAAATGGTGCGATGGTTATGCAAATCATATTCGAACGTGTAACAGCGGAATACGAGTTAGGTCCTATACGTAGTCAGTTGGTACTTCAGTCTGTAGAATTGGCTATTAAATCAGGCACTTTTACAGCCGTAATTGGTCATACAGGTGCTGGGAAATCTAGTTTATTGAAGGCGATGAACGGCTTAATTGTTCCAATTGAAGGAAAGGTACACATTGGTGATACCATTATAAAGCCTGGTAAGAATAAGCGCTCTTTAAAAATGCTTCGTCAAAAAGTAGGGATGGTATTTCAATTTCCGGAATCACAGTTATTTGCAGAAACAGTGGAAAAAGATATCTGCTTTGGTCCATTAAACTTTGGTGTTCCATTAAAAAAGGCAAAGGAAATTGCAAGAACCGTTTTAGAACAGGTTGGGTTGGAACCAGAAATATTATCGAAGTCACCTTTTTCCCTTTCTGGAGGTCAAAAAAGACGTGTGGCCATTGCAGGAATACTAGCAATGGAACCAGATGTTTTAGTGTTAGATGAACCAGGAGCGGGACTCGATCCAAAAGGAAAAAAGGAGATCTTATCAATTATTTCAGCTTTGCATCATAAACGGGGAATGACAACCGTGTTAGTCACACATGATATGGACGATGTTGCAATGTATGCAGATGATGTAATGGTAATGGAAAAGGGACAAATTGTCATACATGACAAGATGCGAAAGGTATTTTCGGATTTAACCCAATTAGAATTATTCCATTTAGATGTTCCAGAAGCACGGCGTATGCAAATGAAGATTGAAAAGGATACGGGGGTTAAATTACCTAAGATCTGTTTAACTGTTGAGGAGCTTGCTGATGCGCTAATTGAGGTGGGGTTAGCATGAATAAGTTAATTTTAGGTCGTTATTTTCCCGGGGAATCGTGTATTCATCATCTAGATCCAAGAGCAAAATTATTGGCTGGTTTCTACTTTATCTTTGTGCTTTTTTTGGCTAATAACTGGCAGACATACTTGTTGCTCTGGGTTTTTACTTTATTCGTCATGCATCTATCAGGAGTGAAGTTTCGAACCTATTTACGAGGCTTGCGTCCTTTAATATGGTTGATATTATTCACAGTCTTTCTACAAGTCTTATTTACAGCTGGCGGTGAAATCTACGTTGATTGGTGGCTAGTAACGATATCAGAATTCGGTCTAATCAATGGTTATTATATTTTCTGTCGTTTTGTCATGATTGTTTTTATTTCTACGGTTGTCACATTGACAACAAAGCCAATTGATTTAACAGACGGCATCAATTCGTTATTACGCCCTCTTGCGTTGCTTAAAATTCCTGTAGCAGAAGTACCATTAATGCTGTCAATTTCTCTTCGTTTTATTCCTACATTGCTTGATGAAACACAAAAAGTAATGGACGCCCAGCGTGCACGCGGATCTGAGTTTGGTGAGGGGGGACTTGTCAGACAAATGAAAACCTTAGTACCAGTCTTTTTACCTTTATTTGTATGCTCTTTAAATCGAGCAGAAGAACTAGCAAATGTTATAGAAGTGAGAGGGTATCAAGCAAATGAAAAAAGGTCATCCGTTCGGCAACTTATTTGGCAAAGGAAGGATACCCTTTGTATATTGTTGATGATCCTTTTAACAGTGGGACTTATTCTTTTAAGGAAGGAAGGGGGGGCACATTAAATTCATGCGAACTAGTTTGAAGCTAGTTCGCTTTTTAGCATTGCTTTTGTTTTTAGTTTCTAAAAAATGGAGTAATCCTCTTATGGTAAGAATACACAAGCTATGATAACTTAATAAAAAGGATTATAGTTTTATCAGATTGTAGGTAAGTGTATTAGTTAAATGACCGTCTTATGAAGGGAGATTTATGTTTTTTTCGTTAAGAAATCGTATATTTATTATCTTCACATTATTGTTAACGGTTCCATTTTTAGTTTTATCAATTATTATTCCAAGTTGGTTTACAACCATTATTGAAAAACAAACGCAGGAATCCACCTTAGATATGATGGATCAGTATTCTTTTTATATTGATTCCATTACCTCACAAGCAGAGGATTTAGGGAAACAGGTGTTAATTAATCCAACAACTCAACAGTGGTTACAGCTTGAAAAGGATAAGGCAAGTTCAAAGAATACAGAGAGTTTATTAATGAAAAACCAATTAAAGAAGCAAGTTTCCTCTATGATGATTAATAATTCAAGTGGAATGTCGATTTCCATTTTTTTGAATAATGGTACAGGACTTTGGGGAAATAACCCATTATTAAAGAACTTGGAGTGGCACAAGGGTTTTTCGGAAGATGATCAGAGATGGGTGAAAGCTCATGCAGAAACTCTTCAAGGAGAAAAATTGAATAGCTATCTCATACCATTGTTTGATATGTATACGCTGGAACTGTCTGGAATCATTAAAGTGAATTTTCCAACAGCTTTACTTGAAAATGCATTAAAAAAAATTAAACTTGGTGAAAATGGCCGTGTGTATTTATTAGATAGAAATGGAGAAAACATCTTGTCGGATCAACTTTTTACTCCGCAATACGTTGTAAGTCAAACGTTAGAAAATATTGCAGATCAAAAGCATGACAAAGGTTTAGTGGAAACGAAATACAATGGAGAAGAATACCTTGTGTTTTTTCGAAAACTAAGAATTGGAGATTGGATTTTATTTAGTGAAATCACGAAGTCAGAGTTATTTTTAAAGATCGATGAGCTACAAAAGAAGCTATTTTTTACAAGTGCATTTATATTTATCTTAACAATTATTGCTTCCTATTTACTTTCCTCGAATATCGTTAGTCCTCTAGGGAAGCTAGCGAAGGCAATGGGCTATATTGATCGTGGAGACTTCACTGGTGCAAAACAGTTCATGCCCACGATTAAATCAGATAATCATGAAGTGGGCTATCTGATTAAAACTGTGGGGCAAACGGTAGATCGGTTAAATTACGTCATCAAAAATGAGTATGAAGCAAATATTCGTAGAAAAGATGCAGAATACAAAGCCTTATTATTACAAATCAATCCTCATTTTCTAAATAATACACTGGAGATAATTGGGGGATTGTCATTGCAAGGGAAAAATAAAGAGGTGATGAATGTCAGCATTTATTTGGGGCGAATGATGAGGTATTCACTAAATACCCAGAGTGATGTGGTGAGATTAGGTGAGGAAGTGGACTATATCCGAAATTTCACAGATATTTTAAAGGTAAGATATGAAGATTCTATTTCAATTGAAATTGAGGAGGATAAGGAAACCCGATCTCTTCCAATTATTAAATTTATTATCCAACCGCTCGTAGAAAATGCAGTGAAATATAGTTTGATCGAAAACACGTTTGCTGAAATAAAAATAAACACACAAAAAAGTGAAAATCATCTACTTATTATTGTCGAGGACAATGGAATAGGGATGTCTGAAGAGGCTATTAAAGATCTTCGTGAAATTGAAAAGAATAATGAAACGAAAAATGTTTTAGAAAGTAAAGGGACTAGCATTGGATTAAAGAACGTCCTTGGTCGATTAAGGTTATATTATGGCGACTCCTTCTCCTACGAAATTAAATCAGAAAAGAATAGGGGAACGAAGATTACATTATGTATTAACATAAGGGGGGATATACATGATGAAAGTATTAATCTCCGATGATGAGATTCAAATTCGTAAAGGATTACGTTTAAAGGTGGATTGGGAAGAAGAAGGGTTTGAAATTGCCTGTGAGGCTTCCAATGGCCAAGAAGCACTTGAAAAATTAAAGAATATGGATATTGATATTGTCATTACTGATGTAAGAATGCCGATTATGGATGGAATTGAGTTTGCAAAACGATGTCATCTTGAACATCCAAATGTCAAAGTCATTGTGTTATCCGGCTATTCTGATTTTGAGTATGTGAGATCTTCAATGATTGAAGGTGTAAAAGATTACCTATTAAAGCCAGTCGCACCGGATGAGCTAGTTGACGCTTTGAGAAGGGTTCGTATAGAAATTGAAGAGGAAAAAAGGAAACAAAATGAATTTTCTCGAATCAATCACTTAATCCTTAATCAGTTAGAGGAAATTAGAGAACAATATCTCCTTCACCTCGTAAAAGAGGAATGGTTAAATAAAAATATTGTAATAGGTCGACTACAACAATTACAGTTAGATGAATTAGGAAATGAAGAAGTAAAGGTTCAGTTTGTGACGGTTGAAATTAGAGCAGTAGAGGATTGCGAAAGGGCCATTAAAGAATTCTGTTTACCATTTAGGATGCTAGGTAAGGAGATAGCAGGACTGAATAAAGGGACTTATTCCTTTTATGATCCTAGCTATACAAACATGATTCATTATTTAACAATCATCGACTCTGAACCATTAAACCGTACATCGCCTTTTATTGAAGCGATAAGACGGCATGTGAAAGAATATTTGAATTTAGAAATCGTGATTGGGATTGGGAAGGTTGTAAATGGTTATCAGGAATTTAAGACTGGTTATATTTCTTCTTTACTCTCCTGGAGTCAAAGTCAGCTCGGTTCACACTCTCAGGTCATCGATGCAACAATGAGTAAAGAAACCTTTGACTTCACACCTAATCTTGAAAAGAGAATTACGAATACGATTGAAAATATGAAGAATGAGGCATTTATACAAGAAATTCATTCGATTCTAGAAGGAAACAATAAGTACTCGATTATTACGTTTTCATTAGTTGCAAATCGAATTTTATTTCTACTAGGTTCGCTGGGAAAAAAATACGATTTAGATGCGACTGATATGAATAAAAAGATTTGGGATTGCCAGCAAGGTATTTGGGAGCTTAACTCTCAAAGTAGTGTGACCAGGCAGCTGATAGAGTTGGGACAATCAATTATTAAAAAAGTACTTGAAAATCGTAGTTCCTCTAATGGGACAAATATCGTGGAAAACGTCCGGCGTTATATCGATGAGCATTATGCAAGTGAAATTTCCCTCACAACCTTATCTGAGCAGTTTTATATTAATAGTGCTTATTTATCAGATATGTTTAAACATCATGTTGGTCAAAATTTTACAGACTATCTTCTTGATTTACGCATGGAAAATTCAAAGAAATTCTTAAGCGATGAACAATTAAAAATCATTGATGTCGCCCATCTTGTTGGATTTTCTAACTCAGGGTATTTTAGTACAGTGTTTAAAAAACATGTGGGACAAACACCGGTTGAATACAGGAAATCGTTAAATATGAATGTTTAAATGTTGAAAGGAGAAAGGAAAATGTATGAAAAAAAAGCCAACTTTCATCATCATCTTTTCAATCAGTCTCATTTTGTTAATCGGGTATTTAACATCGCTTTATCTTAAAACAGAGGAAACAGAGAGAGTGGAAAGACAAAGTGCTGAAATAGATAAAATCCAATTAACATTTTGGCGCAATAGTGGAACAAGCTCTGAAAATAACGCATATAAAGAGCTAGTATCGCAGTTTGAGTCAATGAATCCAACGATCAAAATTAACATGGTTTCAATCCCTTATGGTGATTACGAACTTAAATTGAAAACCGAAATTGTAGCAGGTAATCCACCAGATATTATGACAATTGACAGCCCAAATCTTGCCTTATATGCTAATTCAGGTGCACTTATATCAATAGATGAATACATGAAAAACGAAGGAAATATTGTGGATATCCCGTTAACTACACTGAGGGGGATGATCTATGAGGATGAAATATTCCTTTCTCCTATTGTAGAGTCGGGAGTCGCTCTTTTTTATAATATTCATCTATTTAAAGAAGCGGGGGTTCCTCTCCCATCAAGCGATCCAAATGAGCCTATGACATGGGATGAGGTGTTGGATTTGGCAATTAAAATGAATAATCCAGATGATGAGATTTACGGAATAGATCCTGCACAGGGGTTTAGTGATGGAGAATCGCCTGCCTATTTCAAGCTCCCGATTCTTTGGCAATTTGGGGCAGAGGTATTAAGTCCAGATGCTAAAACAGCAGATGGATACTTAAATTCGATTGAAGCATTGGAAGCACTTCAGTTTTATCAGGATCTTTATCATAAGCATAAAGTGTCCGTGGTGGAATTACCTCCCCATCCTTTTGTATCTGGCAACCTTGCAATGTCAGTCATGGGTTCTTGGACGGTAGTAGATTTTGAAAAGAATTTCCCAGATTTTAAGTTAGGAGAAGATTATGGGATCGCACCTCTTCCAAAAGAAAAACATCAAGTGGTTCCAAATGGAGGATGGGCGCTAGGCATTTCGTCAAAATCTAAATATCCAGATGAAGCATGGGAATTTATTAAATTTGTCACAAGCTTTGAAGGATCAAAAACATATGTTGAATTAACTGGTGATATTCCTGCTAGGTACTCAGTAGCCAATGAGTTTCCAGAGTTGATGGAGTACCCTAAAAATATATTTCTACATCAGGCACAATACTACTCAAAAAACAGACCTGTAACACCCACCTATCCGGTTGTTAGTGAAGCGATCAAAAAGCTTTTTGAGGATGTAGGTATTGGTGGGAAGGATATAAAGGTTTCGGTATCTGAAGCCGTAGAAAAAATCAATAATGCCCTTAAAGTAATGAATCATGATTAAATCTCCTAGTTTCCAAACTAGGGGATTTTTTAGCTCCACCAGAATTTATATTCATAAATTCTGAACGCATAAGGGCAACTACGCCTCTGTCTTCACCTTAAGGCTCGCCAATCGGCGAGTTTTCTTTATTGTTTGAAAATCCAAAAATATTAAATACATAGAACCAAAAATATTAAAATATTTAATTCATTCCTTTTGTTAAATTTAATATCAGATAGAGAGTAAAAGGTACTAAAGTGAAAACGCTCTCTATATGTTTCGATGAAATTCTAAAAGAGGAGGTTAATTACTTGGATAATTTAATTAAAGCAAATAAAAACACAGACTTGCAGATAGAGAGAGAGAGGAAGTCGAAAGTCAGTGTTAAAACCAAAATTAATTATATAAAGAAGAACTACATTCTGTATTTACTTATTGCTCCTGCCATCATTCTTACGATCATTTTTAAGTATGTACCAATGTATGGGGCAACAATTGCGTTCAAGGACTTTAGTCCAATGAAAGGAATCATGGGAAGTGAATGGGTGGGGGTAAAGTATTTTACAAACTTTTTAACATCTCCAAATTTCATGCAAATCTTTATGAATACGCTTAAATTAAGTTCCTTCGAGCTACTTATAGGGTTTCCTATTCCAATTATATTGGCACTTATGTTAAATCAGGTGAGAAGAGCAAATATAAAAAAGAATATTCAATTAGTTCTTTATGCACCACATTTCATTTCTGTAGTAGTAGTTTCAGGAATGGTATTCCTCTTTCTTGCACAAGCAGGGCCTATAAATACGATATTAACATCCATTTTAGGAAAGCCAGTATCGTTTATGTCTGATCCAAATGCTTTTCGATCGATTTACATTTGGTCTGGTGTTTGGCAAGGTGCTGGTTGGGCGTCGATAATCTATGTTGCAGCACTTGCAAACGTTGATCCACAACTGCATGATGCAGCTACGGTAGATGGCGCATCCCTTTTACAACGAATTTGGCATATTGATCTGCCAACTCTTAAACCAGTAATGGCTGTCCTGTTTATTCTAGCAGCAGGAGGAATCATGGCAATCGGGTTTGAAAAAGCATATTTACTCCAAACGTCGATGAATTTACCTTCCTCAGAAATTATTGCCACCTATGTATATAAAAGAGGGTTGTTAGCAGGAGACTATTCTTTTGCTACAGCGGTTGGATTATTTAATGCAGTTATAAATGTGATATTACTCGTGTTCGTCAATCAAGTAGTGAAGAAATTAAATGAAGGCGAAGGTCTTCTTTAAGGAAGGAGGAGGAAAAGAAGTATGAACAACTCAAAACAGGATCGAATCCTACTTTTTATTAATAAAGTCATGTTAAGTGTCATTGTCATCATCGTTGTTCTCCCTCTCTTATATGTATTGCTAGCATCATTTTTACAACCGAATGTGTTGCTTAGCAAAGGGTTATCACTACATTCTGCTGATTGGACATTAGAAGGTTACAGACGGATTTTATCGGATGGAACAATCGTAAGAGGGTTCTTAAATTCAGTACTATATTCGGCAGGATTTACGATTGTAACTGTATTAGTTTGTATTCTAGCCGGCTATACGTTATCGACAGATGACCTCGTTGGTAAAAAAATATTTATGCTATTTTTTCTAGTTACCATGTTCTTTAGTGGTGGGTTGATTCCAACTTATCTAGTTGTACGAGATTTAGGAATGCTCAATACAATCTGGGCAATTATTATCCCTAATGCGATCAATGTTTGGTTTATTATTCTCGCTAGAACTTATTTTAAAGCGATTCCAAATGAGTTAAAGGAAGCTGCAAGAATTGATGGTGCAACAGATTTTAAAATCTTCCTCAATATTGTCTTACCTTTATCTAAACCAATTATTTTTGTCTTAGCTTTATATGCTTTTATTGGACAATGGAATGCTTATTTTGACGCGATGATTTATCTCGAGGATCGAGAGCTGTATCCATTGCAATTGGTATTAAGAGCGATTCTTATCCAAAACGAAGTCCAACCTGGAATGATTGGAGACCAGCTTGCCATGGCTGAGCTACAGAGAATTTCAGAAATGATTAAGTATTCATCGATTGTGATTGCAAGCTTACCTTTATTAATTATGTACCCATTCTTCCAGAAATACTTTGAGAAAGGTGTCATGGTTGGGTCATTAAAATAAATAAAAACAAAGTGAGGGGTATACTATGAAGAAAAAATTTAAAACGGCGATGTCAGCATTGCTAATTTCTAGTGTGTTAGTTGCTGCAGGATGTAGTAATAGCAGTAAAAGTGCTTCTTCAAAGGATTATGAGCTAACAGATGTTTCATTACCATTGGAAGAGAAAGTTACATTA
>JBEQAC010000023.1:0-23800 GCA_041640535.1 Bacillaceae bacterium | reverse complement strand
CCTCCGCGTGATTTGTAGTTAATTGGTATCCCTATGGCTATATATTCGCCAAAAAAGAGCTCAAAGCAAACGTTTCATTACGTTTTGTGCCTTGAGCGAAGCGAAAGGAATGGATATAAAAATGAAATTAATTAGAAAACATGTAGTAGGGGTAATTTGCTTACTATTACTCTCTGCCTGTGGAAAAAATGAAATGAATTTTATGTTTACTGACCAAGATGGCAACTCATTTGGATCAGAAGATTTACATGGAGAAGTATGGGTTGCTAATTTTATATTTACAAATTGTGAAACAGTATGTCCGCCAATGACCGCTCATATGGCCAAACTTCAACAAATGCTAGAAGATGAAGGTTTACATGCAGAGTTTGTATCCTTTTCTGTTGATCCGGAGGTGGATACTCCAGAAGCACTGAAGGCATATGCAAGCAAATTTGAAGCTAATTTTAGTAACTGGCATTTTTTAACAGGATATACTCAAGCGGAAATTGAAGAATTCGCAAAAAATAATTTTGCAACTTTAGTACAAAAGCCGTCTGGTAATGATCAAGTTATACACGGAACAAAGTTTTATTTAGTGGACCAAAGTGGAAAAATTGCCGGAGAATTTGATGGGGTCTCAGACACACCTTATGAAGAAATCATACAGCAAATTAAAAAGTTGAAATAAGATGAAAAAAGGTTAAGATTCCACGCAGTTTTTTGATTGGAATCTTAACCTTTTTAGCTAATCAGCATCATTGCTTAAATTAAGTCCGTCCTCTACGATCGTTTCTAATTCATTCCAAAAGAAATCTTTTCCGAAATGTGTTTCACATTCAAGCATTGCGTTTATTTCTGTTACCTTTTGATCCTGAGTTGACATCTCTTCTTTTCTTTCCAACATTAACACCTACTTTTTAAGAGTTGATAATTTTTTTTAAAACAAGAGGGAGGGGGGTGCTATCAAGTATGGAGTGAAAGTTCTTTATGGTATAAGGGAACTGTTTGATTTTTTCATTTGTGTTGATAAATCTAAATATTCCCTCCTCTAAATTTTCAGTCTCCCTCCATTCATAGAATGGGAAGACAAGACCAAGCCTGCTTAATTCTTTCAGATTTATTTGTTCTTGTCCTGGAAGGGCGTGATAAATAAGAGCTGGAATTCCTTTTGATAAACATTCACTTACTGTGACACCACCAGGCTTTGTGATAATAATATCGGATAAATTGTAAATTTCGTTCATTTCCTCTCGATTTGAAATATAGGAGAGTGCCTCAATTCTCGGATGGTTCATTCTATTAATTTTATCAAAGAGCTTTTTATTCTTTCCGCATATAATTTTGAAATGTAATCTTTTTGAATTTAGTAATTTTGGAATGAGTTCTTCGATTATACCTACCCCAAGACTCCCACCCATAATGGTACAAATGTTGATTTCTTCTTTGCTAATCCTAGTGGTAGCGTCACTTGATAAGATTGGGTGAATGGGAATTCCTGTAATAAAAATCTGATGATGATTAATTCCTTTATTTTGCAAATAGTCTTTCATGGCTGGATGAGCGACAAAATGGTAATCAACCTGTTTTGTTCCCCAAAATCTGTGAATGAAGTAATCGGTATATACATTGATAATGGGTATATTAATTATTTTAGATTGTTTTAATCTGTCACACATATAGGATGGAAGTGCATGTGAACAAATAATTAAATCTGGTTCTTTTTCCTTAATTAACTTTTTCATAAATGATATAAATAATCGCTCATATAACCAGTAGTCCTTATCTTTCTCTTTTTGGTCATATACCGATTTTTGGTAAAGCCAGTGATACGTTTTTGGAGCTGTGTGAATCCATTTTAAGTAAATATTGGATATCATCGTTTCTAACTTCCCATAGCTATAATGCAAAATATCAATTTTATCACATTCTATCGTTGGATCAATATGTTTTATCATCTCACAGAGACTATCTGCCACCTGATGATGACCGGACGGAATTTGTAAAAAAGGCATGAAAAGTACCTTTTTCATTCTTATCTCCTCTCCTTTAATACAAATCAGACGTTTAATGATTCTTATTTTCATTCATTTTTACCATTTTATGCAGATTCCTATTTTTTCCTTAATTATTAAACAGAAATTAAGAAAAACTATTAAAAAATAGCTAAAGGAGTATCGAGACAAATGATGGTAAAGGTGAAGCTGTATTTTTTATCTATATGGACTATTCTTGATCCTATCTATTATTTGTTTACACGGTTAACTTATATTCATGATGTTGATGATAGCAGAACTGTATTTCGAGTACGATTAACCCGTTATAAGGGGAGATCAATTGTTCTATCTGATGGAACTGAAATAAATAAAAACGATTTGTTAATAAAAATTCATTTACATAATGTGAAGCTACTAAAAGAAATGTATGAAATTGATGGAGAAACAGCAAAGGGGAGATTGATTTATAGTAAAGTTAAGGATGGCTTGCCGCGACTTGCCTCCTATATAAATCGACATGATCGATATCATGAAATAAAAGGAATCATTGGAATTACCATGTTGAATAAAGGATGTCAGCGCCTTGGTTTTGAAACCTATTCAATTAAGAATCGATATTACTGTTTTCTTAAGCAGATTGTCTTTGTCCCTATGTATATTTTGACCTCCAACCGGTTATCCAAAAGTACGGTTTTCCGTAAGCCAAAATATCTTGTCATGTCTAAAGATACTCTTATGAAGCAATACCATATCGAATAGGATATCCGAATAACCCATACATTACCACTATCATTCCTTCTCCAATTTACTATAATTGTAAAAGGAGGAGGAGATACTATGTATACGTCTGTTCTTTTATTTTTCGCGATAGTACTATTTTCGTATTTTATTTACAAAGGAAATAAAAATACAAAAAATGTAACCATAAATAGGATAATTCTCAATTCTGATAAAACTGCTTCTACTTATTCAAATCAGTCTCAAATTCATATTCTTCAGCTATCTGATTTGCATCTTGAAAACCTGTCTATTACTCCCCAGGAATTATACAATCACGTCAAAAATGAAAAAATTGATCTTATTGCACTAACAGGGGACTTCCTTGATCGTAAACGTAGTATTCCAAAGCTAATTCCATATTTAGAGGTATTAAATAAACTCCAAGCGAACATTGGGATTTTTGCAGTATTTGGGAACCATGACTATGTTCTTAAAGGTAAAAACTTCGATAAGTTAAAACAAACACTAAATGATTATGGTGTTCAGACATTACAAAATGAACATCTCAGTTTAGTTGTTAAAGGAAAGAAGATTAATATAATTGGAGTAGATGATTTTAGTACAAAGAGAAGCAATTTAGCTGCTACTTATCAGAACTTAGAAAAAGGATATAATCTTGTGCTTACTCATGATCCTAACGTTGTTCTTAAGATGGGTGGTTTCCATTTTGATTACCTATTATCTGGTCATTTCCATGGTGGACAAATTCATTGGCCAAAACCCTATCATTTAGTAAAGATGGGAAGGTTAGCTCGATTAAATATTATTAAAGGACTCCATTATCATGATGGAAAACCTTACTATATTAGTGAGGGACTAGGTCAAACAGGAGTAAATATTCGTGTTGGAAGTCTACCAGAAATTACAATTCACCAGATTACATTTGATGACTCAATGATGAATGAGGAAAAACAAGTAATTTAAAGGCGCATCTTTGCGTCTTTTTATTTATATCTATTGAAAATAGTAAGTCTAGAAGTAATTATGCTATAATACTATAAGTTAAATTAAATGTTATAGATTAGAAGAATGGTAGGTGGTAGTAGTGTTCGTCCGAATATTACTCGTACTATCTTTATTTATTTTATCCTCATGTTCTGTACCGACCACAACAACTTACTCAAATAATGTTTATCATAGTGTTCTTATGTTAAAAAAAGAGAATATCCCAGACAATTTTTTTCCTCAAGATTTAAAAATTGTTTCAGTAGGCGATTCGTTAACAGAAGGGGTTGGAGATGTAACAAATCAAGGAGGGTATACCTCTTTTCTTGAACAACAACTTCGATCACAAAAAGGATTTAATGATGTGAATATTATTAATTACGGAGTACAAGGTCTTACAACAACTGATCTTTTACATCGTTTAGAAAATGACATTCCAGAGCAAGCGATGGATCAAGCAGACATCGTCATTATTACAATTGGTGGAAATGATATGCTTCAGGTCGTTCAGCAGAATTTTTTAAACCTCTCATTTGATATTTTCGAACAAGAACAGGCAAGGTATGAATCTCGTCTAAAGGGTATTATAGACGAAATTAGGTCGATGAATTCTGAAGCTCAAATATTTTTAGTTGGGCTTTATAATCCTTTTTTTGCAATAGGGGTTTTATTTGAAGAAATTGATATGGTAATAAAAACATGGAATAACGCTAGTAAGGACTTACTTTCGGGGTATAGTGAAACTACTTATGTTGAAATCGAAGATATCTTTGAAGATCAAAGTGAGCGACTGCTATATACAGATGAATTTCACCCAAATACGCGTGGGTACGAGCTTATTAGTGAACGTATTGTTGAAACGATCATCAAGCAGAAAACAGAGGAGAGGAGTGTGGGGAGTCATTCGAATGATCATTAATTGGAGGAACTTTTTTATTGGACTGGTTCTATTAAATCTTGTCACAGTTTGTGGTTTTTTTTACTTACTATTCTCACCAGGGGATGAAAGCGTAAAAAATGAATTTCCTGATGTTAGTGAACGTAATGGGGTTCCTTTAACGGTCGTGACGAATAAAGAAGATTTAACTACCTTAATGAATAGTTATTTAACGGAGCAATCTGATAGTCAGGTGTTGAATTATAAGGTTATCTTAACTGAGAAAGTCATGCTCATTGGTACAATCCCCGCCTTTGGGAAGGAAATTGACCTTGTCATGACCTTCGAACCTATTCCTCAAACGAACGGAGATTTGCTGCTTGAACAAGAATCCATTTCATTAGGTCAGCTACAGCTCCCAGTTTCAATTGTTTTAAGCTATATTAGCGAACAATATCAATTACCTGAATGGATTACAATTGATGCCAGTGAACATAAGGTCTATGCTGCACTTACAGAGATGGAATTGAATAGTGATGTTACCGTAAAAGTAGAAAACTTTGATCTAAGCAATGATGATATAAGCTTTCAACTAGTTGTTCCTATAACAAAATAATTCTTAACTATTGCCAGTACAAAGTCAGTTAGACTTATGTGCTGGTTTTTTATTTTTAAAAATAGGACATCAATATTCGTCCAATTTTGTATACAAGTAGGTAAAAGCCTTTCCACTTAGAATAGCAGTGAATAATATGTTATCAGATAGAGAGAGGGGGTTAATGTGAGAATAGAGTAAGTTCACATTGATTTGCTAGGCGATTTATCCAGCTTACTATTGTTGAGCGGGTAAATAACGTGTGGTTTTAAAAAAAAGTAGAATCAAAAAATTTATATTGAAAGGGGGTAATATTATGGGCTATGGATATGGTTATGGAGGCTATGGTGCTGGTTATGGCTATGGTCACGGAGGTGGATCAAGTACTTTCGTGTTAATCGTTGTATTGTTCATCTTGTTAATCATCGTTGGTACTTCTTTTGCTGGTTAATAAAGAGTACTCTAGATGATAGAAATGTTAAATTAATCCCCTATTCTCCTATCTTTATAAAATAGCTGACTCATTTCAATGAGTCAGCTTTTCTATGTAGTGTATTAGCCAAATTGTTGATGATTTTCAGCTCTTTTAATAAATGTGCGTTCCTCTTCAATCAATCCACAAGCTCCACACTGAACCTTATAATTTGGCCCCCGATACGGTATATGGAATGGATCAAGATTCCCGTCGTACTCTTGAACAATTTCTCCACTTTGAGGATCTACTTTAACTGATTTTGCGACCTGTTCAATAATATTAAAACGTGTTCGATTTGTTTTACAGTTCGGACATAAATATGGACTTGACACCCAAGTACACCTCCTAGTTCATACTATTTCCATTTATTAAAGAAATTATGTTGGTTTTGAAAAGTTATTGAAAGGGTATATTGAGATGTTTCATACATAGAATGAGTGGTAAATAATGATTAGATAAATAGAAAAAATCATAATATAATCATGAATCCGACATAATAGTGTTATAAATTTTTGAATGGAGAAAAGATATGAAAATTCATAAGCAACGTCAAGGATTATCACCTATCATACAACGTTTATTCGTCTTTATCTTTATTCTATGTATTGGTTTTATGGTTGCTCAGCTTGTTCCTGTCAAGAAACAAAAGGGTACACCTTTCTATAAAGAATCAGATCGTCCGTTAATTATTGCCCATAGAGGTGGGGCGGGGATTGCGCCTGAAAATACGCTTTACGCATTTAAACTTGCAGAACGGATTGGTGTGGATGCAATAGAATTAGATGTGAGAATGACAAAAGATAAGGAATTAGTAGTCATACATGATGATACAGTAGACAGGACAACCAATGGCACAGGCTACGTATCAGAATTAACATTAGAAGAAATAAAGAAATTTGATGCAGGCTATCATCTTAAAATGGATGGTCGAGGATTTCCCTTCCGAAACAAAGGGATCACCATACCAACGTTAGAAGAGGTGTTTCAGGAAATTAAAAACACTTCGATTGTAATTGAACTTAAGGATACAAGTCCCAAGGTTGAAAAAAAGGTTGCTAAATTAATAAAAAAATATGATATGAAGAAAAGGGTGATTGTGGGCTCTTTTAATGATGATAGTATTAAACGATTTTTACATAGCACCGATGGGAAAATTGCAGTGGGAACTGGAACAAAAGCGTTGAAATATTATGTCATTCTTCACAAATTACGATTAGACCGTTTATATCCTTTAAAAAGACATGCTGTGCAAATACCACTTAAAGTAGGGAAGGTTGATTTAGCCACTCAACGATTAATCAATACGATTAGAGAAAGGAATATTGCGGTGCATTATTGGACCATAAATGATGAGGAAACAATGAAGGAACTTATTAAGAAAAATGTAGACGGAATTATTACCGACTATCCAAATAAACTAATTAGACTATTAAATGAAAATTATAAGGAAGTATAAAAGCACTTTACTTGGATTACTTTTCTTAGATGAATATAATAGTAATGCATAAAGAAGGGAGTGTAAATCTATGAATACAAACGATGAATTAGCCACATTTGCTGGTGGGTGTTTCTGGTGTATGGTAAAGCCATTCGATGAATTACCTGGTATCAAGAAGGTGGTATCAGGATATACAGGAGGTTGGAAGGAAAACCCAACTTATCAAGAAGTTTGCTCTGAAACGACTGGGCATTATGAAGCTGTTCAGATTACATTTGATTCTAGCATCTTTCCATATAACAAACTGCTTGAATTATACTGGCAGCAAATTGATCCAACTGATCCAGGTGGTCAATTTTATGATCGAGGAGGCTCATATAAAACCGCCATTTTTTATCATACAGAAGAACAAAAAATGCTTGCAGAAGAATCGAAGCAAAAGCTAAATGAAAGTGGACGTTTTTCAAAGCCCATCGTAACAGAAATTCTTCCAGCTTCTACTTTTTTTGAAGCAGAGGAATACCATCAACATTATTATAAAAAGAACCCTGTGCATTATAATAGATATAGTGTAGGATCTGGGAGAGTAGATTTCATTTCTAAACATTGGCCAAAATTTGATAAAGAGGAATTAAGAAAGAGACTAACACCAATGCAATACAATGTGACACAGGAAAACGGAACAGAACCACCTTTTAGAAATGAATATTGGAATCATTCGGAAGAGGGTATCTATGTAAATATTGTATCAGGAGAACCATTATTTAGTTCAAGAGATAAATATGATGCTGGCTGCGGCTGGCCAAGTTTTACTAAACCAATTCATGAACAGGATATAGTTGAAAAACAAGATGTGTCTCATGGCATGATAAGGACTGAGGTTCGCAGTAACCAAGCGGATGCACATCTGGGTCATGTATTTAATGATGGACCTGGACCAACCGGTTTAAGGTATTGTATTAACTCTGCCGCACTAAGATTCATCCATAAGGATGAGCTTGAGAAAGAGGGCTATGGCCAATATCGAAGATTATTTGACTAAACGCATAAGTGCAACTAGGCAGTTGCAAGCGCCTAAAGGCTTGGCACCAGCCAAGTTTTCTTTTAGTAAGCTTTGAAAACGATTACTTTTTATTGTTCAATTTAGGCTCTAATGGTTGACTCTTCCAAAAAGTAGTGATATGATAAATCCAACCGTTTTACTACATATAGGTTTGAATATAATATCGTCATGTTTTGAATGTAGAACTCTACAGATGCATACAGGTTGTATTTGATTTATGTAAGTGGTTGAAATGGTTAATCTTTAGGATACACAAAGGTTTTTGTGTTAATATTTAGGAGGCATAATTCATGCAAAATGGTAAAGTGAAATGGTTTAACAGTGAAAAAGGCTTCGGATTTATCGAAGTTGAAGGTGGAGACGATGTATTCGTACATTTCTCAGCTATCCAAGGCGAAGGCTTCAAATCTTTAGAAGAAGGTCAAGAAGTTTCTTTTGAAATCGTTGAAGGAAACCGTGGACCACAAGCTTCTAACGTAGTTAAACTATAATCGATTAAAACCTATAGATAAAGAAGCAGCCAATAGGCTGCTTTTTTCATGTCAGGATTGTATATACAGTTTCTTGTAGTCCTCTTGAAGGTGCATTGTAATTGGCCATGGTGTAGGTAAGGAATGTTGATCTATTTTGGCGATAGGTTGAACTTCAACAGAAGTACTTGTGATAAAAGCTTCATCCGCTTGTAATAGAAATTCAACATCAAACTCTACTTCTTTAATATCTATATCCCTTTTTGCAGCAAGTTGTAAAACTGCAGATCTTGTGATTCCGTGTAATATCTTATTAGTGGCGGGTGCTGTATAAAGAATTCCATCCTTAACAACAAATAAATTACTACTTGAGCCTTCTGTTATCAAGCCATCTTTTATAAAAATGGCTTCATCATTTCCTGAAGAAATCGCTTTTTGTTTTGCGAGAACATTAGGTAAAAGATTTAATGATTTAATAAAGCAGTTTTTCCATCGTTCATCTTCTAAAAGTAAAACAGAAATTCCATTCTTATGTTTCGTTGGGTCGATCGCTCTTGCAGCTTTAATCGTCATGGATAATTGAGAAGGGACTTCAGGAAAATAATGTGTTCTTGGAGCAATCCCCCTCGTTATTTGGATATAGACTTCCGCTTCTTTAAGCTGAGATTTAGACAAGCCTTCGGTCATCAGAGATTTTAGTTCATCTAGAGACAACGGTAAGGAAAGAAAAATAGCCTCAGCACTTTTTTCTAATCTGTGAAGATGTTCATCTACTAAAAATAATTTTCCGTTATATACTCTGATAACCTCATATATACCATCCCCAAATTGATGCCCTCTTTCCTGAATAGGAATCACCTTACTATTGATATCAATAAATTCTCCGCCATAATATGCAATTTCCATCGTAATCCTCCTTTACAATCATGTTATTAAATCATTATATCAAATCATTTTAAGGAATACTGTGTTTTGCTTTTTTTTAAAATATGTTCTCAATGTATATATAAAACTAGGCAAATACACATACATTTCTTATTTTGATTGAATAGCCTATTAGAGAAAATCTAAGGTAGGAGATGATAACATGCATCATGGATATTATAACCCATGTGGATATGGGTATGGATTCGGACATGGTTATGGTGGTGGATTTGTTTTAATCGTTGTGTTATTTATTTTACTGATTATTGTCGGGACAACATTTGCTGTATAATAACCAACTTAAAGGCTAGAGACATTGATCTCGGGCCTTTTCTTTTTTTTAGAGGAATAACCAACACACATCTTGAATCTAATCTATTAAAAGACTTAATTAAATGAAAGAAGGGATTAAGGTGAAGCTTCTTATATTAGGTGGGACAAGATTTCTCGGATTACATATTGTAAAGGAAGCTGTAAAAAGGGGGCATGAGGTCACAATTTTTCATCGAGGATTAACAGATCATGAAGAAATCCCTAAGCAAGTTGAAAAGCTACAAGGAGATCGAGATGGCGATTTAATTGCCCTTCAAGATCGAAAATGGGACGCAGTCATCGATACATGTGGCTATATCCCACGGATTGTTAAGTCATCTGCCGAATTACTCTCATCCTCAACGGATTTATATGTTTTTATTTCAAGTATTTCTGTTTATGGTGACTTCTCTAAACCAGATATGAAAGAAAATTCTACAGTCGGAACCATAGAGGATAAAACAATCGAAGAGGTAACGAGTGAAACCTATGGACCTTTGAAAGTTTTATGTGAACAAGAAGTGCTAAATCTTTTTCCTGAAGGGTCATTAATCATTCGTCCAGGACTTATAGTTGGACCTGAGGATTATACAGAGCGTTTTACTTATTGGCCAAGAAGAATCTCCAGAGGGGGTGAAATTTTAGCTCCAGGAAATCCAAATGCAAAAATACAATTCATTGATGTAAGAGACCTAGCTAACTTTATCTTAATACAAACAGAAAGGAAGAGGCAGGGTACATATAATGTCACAGGGCCTAAAGAGCATCTCACTTTTGAAGCATTTTTACAATGCTGTAAAGACAGTTTAAATAGCCAGGCTGAAATCACATGGGTGGACGATGACTTTTTACAGGAGCAACAAATTGGTCAATGGATTGAATTACCTTTATACATATCAGCAAAAGAAAATATGAGTGGAATGTTAGACGTAAATATAGAAAAAGCACTTCATGAAGGACTAACCTTTATGTCTTTGGAAGAAACCATAAAAGATACCTTTGAATGGGATTTAAAACAGCCCAAGGATAGGAAAAAGAAAGCCGGGTTGGAGGAAGAAAAGGAAATGGAAGCTTTAAAACAATGGAATCATAAGCGACTTAACTAAGACACTTACTTTAGTAGGTGTTTTTTTGTATATCCAACCTAGTTTAACAAAAGCTATGGGTAAAAATAAAAAAAGAGGTGTGTCATGATGACTACTGTGTTCGATTGTATCGTCATTGGTGGAGGGATTGCAGGTCTACAGGCTAGTATTCAACTTGGGCGATATCAACATAAAACGGCAGTGATTGATTCAAACCATGGGCGATCTACAATTTGCAGAAATTATCATAACATCTTAGGATGGCCGGATGGTGTAAGCGGAGAAAGGTTAAGAGAATTAGGAAAAATGCATGCAGAGAGGTATGGTGTGAGTTTTTATCATGATAAGGTTGTTAATATTAGAGAAAAAGACCAAGAACTTGAAGTAATATGTCAATCAAATGATATCTACCTCGCAAAAAAACTATTATTGGCAACAGGGATAATGGACAGATTACCCGAAATTAAGAATTTAATTCCTTGCTTAGGTCTTTCAATTTATGTATGTCCTGATTGCGACGGGTATGAAATTGTTGGAAAACGAGTAGTCGTTCTTGGAGCTGGTAAAACCGGAGCGAAATTAGCGTTAACCTTGACACAATGGTCAAAGTCGATCGTTTATATTAATCATGATGGAAAGGAACTGAATGAAGATCTTCGATCAACCCTTAATAACAAGGGAATTGAATATATAAAAGAAGAGATTGGGGAGATCTTGGTAAGTGAAGCATCCTCAGAAATTAAGGGGGTTATGCTAAAAAGCGGGCAATTGATTGAAGCCGAAAAAGGTTTCGTTGGTTTTGGTGGAAATGAAGTGAGAACGGAATTGGTCCAAGGTTTAGGCATTGAGAGAATGGAAAATAAGCATATTATTGTAGACCCTAGAACAAAAAAGACGAGTCATCCAAATATATGGGCAGCGGGTGATATTGCTGTACATTCTGAACAAGTAACTATAGCAATGGGAGATGGAATGCAAGCAGCCATTTGGATTCATAAAAGTATTATAAATCAATCATGAAACTAGGAAAAATAATGGTTGCCTAATCATATAATGAAGTGGGCACCATTTTTTATTTAATCCTGTATAACAACCCTACAATAAAGGAGGGAAGTCATGAGGAGAACAAATTTAATTAAACCTATTATTGATAAAACGTATCCTATCATAAGTCATGGTGATGGGATTTATTTGTATGATGACACTGGAAAATCTTATATTGACGGTTCATCAGGTGCAATCACTGCAAGTATTGGTCATAGTGTACCTGAAATTATTGAGGTGATGAACGAACAAGCGAAGAAAGTATCGTTTGTTTATCGGTCACAATTTTCGAGTGAACCAGCAGAAAGATTAGCTTCAAAACTTTCAGAAATAACGAACCATCATTTAAACTGGTCATTTTTTGTTAATAGTGGCTCAGAGGCAACTGAGACCGCCATGAAAATTGCCATTCAATATTGGCAAGAAAAAGGAATAAAAGGAAAGAACAAAATACTTTCTCGCTGGATGAGCTATCATGGTATTACAATTGGAGCCTTATCGATGTCCGGCCATACAGGAAGAAGAGCAAGATTTGTTCCATTACTTGAAGACTTTCCAACTGTTTCTCCTCCATATTGCTACAGATGCCCATATCAATCAACTTTTCCTTCTTGTAAGCTTCTTTGTGCACATGAATTAGAAAAAGCAATCCACCGAATCGGGTCTGACCATATAGCCGCTTTTATCGCTGAGCCGATTATCGGTGCTGCAGGAGCAGCGATCGTTCCTCCTGATGGTTACTATCAAACAATTAAAGAAATATGTAGAAAGAACAATATTCTTTTTATCGCGGATGAAGTGATGACTGGAATTGGTAGGACGGGTAAGATGTTTGCACTTGAACATTGGGGTGTTAAGCCAGATATTGTCGCACTAGGGAAGGGGATGAGTGCAGGATATACACCGATCGCTGCGACAATTATTACGGATGAAGTGATGGAACCAATACTTTCGGGCTCAAAGCTTATTATGAGTGGTCATACGTATAGTGCAAATCCTCTATCTGCAGCTATATCGGTAGCTGTCATTGAATATATAGAAAAGCATGACCTAGTGAAGAAATCAGAAATAAGAGGAGCTTATTTAATGAAACAATTAAAGGAGCTCCAAAAACATCATTCCATTATTGGTGATGTACGTGGAAAAGGGTTATTAATTGGAATAGAGTTTGTCCAAGATCTTAAAAGTAGATGGCCCTTCCAACAAACTGTGGATTTGACAAATCAAATTATCACCAAAGCACAGGCTAAGGGATTGTTATTATATCCAGCATCAGCTGGTATTGAAGGAAGGGGAGGTGACGCGATCTTAGTATCGCCACCATTTACCATACAAGAAGATGAAATAGATAAAGTAGTCGATATTCTGGATAAAACTCTTTTAGATATTGAAAAGAAGGATATTCAACCTAAAGGGGGAGGGAAGCTTTGATAAAAAATATTTATAAGAAGATTACTAGAGTTGAAGATGCTGTAGCTTTGATTAAGGATGGTAGTTCCCTTATGTACGGTGGCTTTGGTGGTATTGGGACTCCACCAACATTAGTTGACCACATTCTTGAAAAAGGAATATCCAATCTAACTCTTATTGGCAATGATGCCGGTTTCCCAAACATCGGAATTGGGAGACTTGTTCGTGCAAATCGAGCAAGTAAACTAATTGCTTCTCATATTGGCTCAAACCCTGTAGCAGGAAAATTAATGACGGAAGGACAGTTAATGGTTGAATTCTCTCCTCAAGGAACACTAGTTGAACGGATTCGAGCAGGCGGAGTAGGATTAGGCGGTGTTTTAGTTGATGTTGGCATAGACAATGAGATCGTGAAGTCAGATAAGACCATCATTACTGTTAATAAAAGGGATTATCTTCTAGAAACACCACTAACGGCTGATGTATCGATTGTTTATGCGAAGAAAAGTGATCCGTATGGGAATCTTGTCTATGATAAAAGCGCACGAAATACCAATCCTTTAGTTGCGATGGCGGGTTCAGTCACCATTGCGGAGGTAGAAGAGATTGTTCCTATAGGGGCACTTAATCCAGAAGAAATCATCACACCGGGGATTTTTGTTGATTTTATTGTTCAATCTGAGGGGGTGAACTGGAAATGGGCATGGGAAACATCATAAGAGATAAGATTGCAAAACGGGCGGCACTGGAAGTCTTTGATGGGAGTGTCGTTAATTTAGGTATCGGGATTCCTTCACTTGTCCCCAATCATTTACCAAAAGAGATGAACGTCATGATTCATGCAGAGAATGGTGTGCTTGGGATTGGCCCAACACCAAAAGAAGGATATGAAAATCCTAATCTATGTAACGCAGCTGGATTTCCTGTTACAACGATTTCTGGTGCCTCATATGTCGATAGCTCCATCGCGTTTGGCATGATTCGAAAAGGGCGTATTGATCTTACGATTTTAGGCTCACTTCAAGTAAGTGAACAAGGAGATTTAGCGAATTGGATTGTTCCAGGTAAACGTGTACCGGGAATGGGTGGTGCGATGGAGTTAGCTCAAAAAGCGAGAAAAGTAATTGTCGTCATGAGCCATGTAAATAAAAATGGTGAATCAAAAATTTTGAGAAATTGTACATTACCTTTAACTTCAAGGAGATGTGTAGATTTAATTATAACGGATATGGCGGTAATAAAAGTAGAAAATAGACAATTGATTTTAACGGAAATCATGTCACCATTTACGCTGGAAGAGGTCATTGCTAACACTGCAGCCCCACTACAGATTTCAGATCAATTGATTTTAAGATAGAACGAAATGAAAATGAAAGAATCTGGAGGAGAGATATGTCCGATTATAAAAAAAAGATTCATGATTGGTTGAAATGTAATCAATCAAGGGGTGTCACGTTGCTAAAAAAGCTTGTACAAGAAAAAAGTATCCAAGGGAGTGAAAGATCTGCCCAGGCGGTAATCATTGAAAAGTGTAGAGAGTTAGGACTATTTATTGATATATGGGAGCCCGGTGGCACTGAATTTTTATCACATAAAGCCTTCGTATCACCACGAACTAATTTTAAAGAAAGTCCTAATGTAGTCGCGGTATTAAAAGGAAAAGGGGAAGGTCGATCCCTGATTCTTAACGGTCATATTGATGTTGTCCCAGAGGGAGAGCGAAACCAGTGGAAGAAGGATCCCTACTTAGCCAACATAGAGAATGGGAGATTGTATGGTCGTGGGTCAACAGATATGAAGGGGGGAAGTGTTTCTTTATTACTAGCGATGGAAGCGATTATTGAATCGAGTATCTCATTAAAAGGGGATGTGATCTTTCAAAGTGTAATTGAAGAGGAAAGTGGCGGAGCCGGGACGCTAGCGGCTATTTTACGTGGCTATAAAGCTGATGGGGCCATTATCCCTGAGCCAACAAATATGAAGATTTTTCCGAAGCAACAGGGCTCTCTTTGGTTTCGGATTGTTATTGAAGGAAAAGCGGCTCACGGAGGGACTAGATATGAAGGGGTAAGTGCCATTGAAAAATCTATCCAAGTATTAAAGAAAATTGAAGAACTTGAAAGGGAAAGAAATCGGAAAGTGACAGATCCTTTATACAAAGAAATTCCTATCCCATATCCAATTAATGTGGGTTCTATTCAAGGTGGTAACTGGCCATCCTCTGTTCCAGATAAAGTAACATTAGAAGGTAGGATGGGTGTCGCTCCAGAAGAAACCATTGAAGATGCAAAAAAAGAAATGCAAAGCAGCTTAGAAAAGCTAAAAGAAATAGACTTATGGTTTGAAGAACACCCAGTTCAAACTGAATGGTGGGGAGCACGTTGGTTACCAGGTTCCATAGATGGTCAGCATCCACTCATGAAATCATTGAGTTCTAGCTATTATGATGTTTTAAGGAAAGAACCTATTGTTGAAGCTTCGCCATGGGGGACCGATGCTGGCTTATTGACCAATATCGGGAATATCCCATCGATCGTGTTTGGACCAGGTACAACAGAAGTTGCTCATTATCCAAATGAATATATTGAAATTCAAAGGATGTTCGAGGCTGCTGAAATTATCGCTTTAACAATTGTTGATTGGTGTGGAGTAAATGGAGACTAAAGCTACCTTAGCTTTGGTCTCTTTTCATTTCAACAGACATATTCATTGCCCTTTTTGGAAATAATTCAAAGAAGAGGCATCATTTGGAGGGAAATATGGTTACATTTTCTTATTTACTGTTATTTGGATTGTTTTTTGCTTTTCTCGGCATTATCGATTCTTTTTTTTACGATATTTCGTTTACCGAATCCTTTTTCCAAAACCTAATGCCAAAAGCAGAAACGAGACGTTATATTGTTACTGGCTTTTGTTATATCGCATTATTTTATTGCTTTGTAGTTGACTATCGATTGAAAAAAAATAAGTAACAAGTGTGATTGTGAGGTACATTTAATGATTTCAAATCTTAAAGAGAACATCTCTTTATGGCAGTTATTTATCTTAATTTTTATCTTTGAAATCGGAAGTGCAGCAATCGTTGGTATTGGAAATGATGCGGGACAAGATGCGTGGATTGCAGTTTTAGTCGCCACTTTGTTTGGGGTTGGTATCGCTTTTTTCTATTACTTTCTTTTATCAAAGAAAAAGGGATCTAACCTTTTTGAAATTTTTGAGTTTTGTTTCGGGAAAGTTCTAAGTAAGGTATTTATTTTCGGATATATTGTTTATTTCTTTTACATTGCTGCCAGAGTCTTACGAGATTTTGGAGAACTAATGGTGTCTACGATTTTTGAAAAAACACCGATTGAATTCATCTCTGTATCGATGATGTTAGCCATTATGTATATGTTGTATCTTGGTTTAGAGGTACTAGGTAGAACCTCTGAAATATTTTTACCATATGTCGTATCCTTTATCTTATTAGTAGGCTTTTTTATTCTGATATCCGGTGAAATTCATTTTGAACACCTTCTGCCTATATTAGGTGATGGAATAAGACCAATCAGTAAAGCTATTTTTCCCCAATTACTTACATTCCCATTTGGTGAATTAATTGCATTTATGATAATTATTCCACATGTTACAAAGTTTAAGCTAGCAGGTAAAGTTAGTATGTTTTCAATCATATTATCGGGCTTTTTTTTGACTTTTTCCTCTCTTGTACAGGTGACTACCTTAGGCGCAGATATAAAGGGGCGAGCGAACTTTCCACTGTTGTCAGCTGCTCGTGAAATCTCCCTATGGAATTTTTTAGAACGGGTCGATTTAGTCGTTGTATTTGTGGTTATGTTTGGAATTATTGTGAAGGTCAGTGTATTTTTCTTTGGTGGACTAAAAGGATTGGAGCTTATATTTTCTTTACCTTATCGTGTCTTTATTTTCCCAATGGGTGCTTTAATTGCTTTTGTATCCATAGCCATTTCTCATAATTTTGCTGAACATATTGAGGAAGGGCTAGTGTTTGTTCCTTTTTATTTACATCTTCCCTTTCAATTTGGTATACCATTGCTAGTACTTCCAATTTTATTATGGAAAACAAAACAACAGCCTAAGAAGGTGAAAAAAAGTGAATAATTTTGGGTTTTTGTTTAAACGAAGAAAAAATAAACATAGTGATAAAAGTACAAACAAAGAGCTTGTAACCGGAGAAGAAAAGAGCAAGCTATCAGATGATATAAATAAAACTGAAAAAGCTTTAAAAACAGCATTTGGTCAATCACTTGATTTCACTCTTGAACATATAAACGTAGGTCAACAGGATGGAATGATTTGTTATTTAGATACGATGATTTCAAAACAAAACTTAACAAACCTTATATATAGACCCCTAGAAGAAGTGAATAAAAAAGGTGTTACTGTTACGGAAGAATCTTTCGATGAATTTAGAAAAAAGTATTTCTCAGGACTAACCTTTACTTATAGTGAATACCTTCATGAAGTCGTTTGGCAACTGTTATCGGGCTTTGTTGTCATCATTGTAAATGGGGTATCAACCTCTATCACATTTGAACTTAATGTTGATGAAAAACGCGGGGTTGAAGAGCCTTCTACACAGACGATTATTAGAGGCCCGAAGGATGGGTTTAATGAATCGATATTGACCAATATAAGCTTAATTAGAAGAAGAATTAAAAACCAACATCTCCAATTTGAGAAGTATATTATTGGGAAAGATACCCAGACAACAGTGGCGATTGGCTATATAAATGGGATCACGAATAAAGATATTTTAGATGAGGTAAAAGAACGAATAAATAAAATTGAGGCATCAGCGATATTAGATTCGGGTAACATAGAGGAATTTATCATTGATAAAAGTTTTACCCCTTTTCCACTAACCTTTTCAGCTGAAAGGCCAGATAGTATTGCTTCACAATTGGTGGAGGGAAAGGTAGCTATTCTAGTGGATGGGAGCCCATTTGTGATTGCTGTCCCTTCGGTTTTCACAGATTTCTTTCAAGCGACAGAAGATTATTATCAACCTTTCTTTATGGCAACATTCGTTCGAATTATACGGTATATGTCCTTTATGATTGCTCTCGTCCTTCCTTCTTTGTACGTTGCGATTACCACCTTTCATCATGAACTTTTACCAACAGATTTACTCATAAGTGTTCAGGCCCAACGTGAAGGAGTTCCATTTCCAGCTGTAGTCGAAATTTTCATGATGGAGTTAACCTTTGAAGTTTTAAGAGAAGCGGGAATACGTATGCCTAGAGCGGTAGGTCCAACAGTTTCGATTGTTGGTGCACTCGTGCTTGGACAGGCAGCAGTAGAAGCTGGCTTGGTCTCAAATGTATTAGTAATTATTGTCGCCTTTACTGCAATAGCGAGCTTCGTGTCACCCATTTATAATTTTTCAATTGCAACTAGACTTCTAAGATTTTTACTTATTATTACAGCTGCCTTTTTTGGCTTATATGGTATTCTTCTTTCACTTGTAATCATGGTTACACATCTAACAAGTTTGCGTTCATTTGGAGTTCCTTACCTGGCCCCTGTCGCACCATTAAAATTAGAAGACCAAACAGATGTATTTTTCCGTTCCCCCATTTGGGCAAATAAGAAAAGGCCGACTTATTTAAAACCCGATGCACCAGTGAAAAAAGAAAATACAGATAATCCGTCTCCGCCTATGGGTAAAAAGGGGGATCAATCATGAAAAAAAGTCTCTTCGTTTTCTTTTTTATCATCACTATTTGTTTATTAACGGGTTGTTGGGATAGTCAGGAATTGAATGAAGTTTCAATCGTAACTGGGCTAGCAATCGAAAAAGGAGAGGATAAGAAGTTTAGGTTGTCAGTTGAAGTGATTAATGCCTCTGAGTTTGCACATAATGGAGGCACTGGAGATGCTCCTTCTATCGTATTTTCTATGGAAGGAGATTCCGTGTCAGAATTGGCAGATAAAATGAATAAAGGCTTCATTCGTAAATTAATTTATTCTCACACCCGTGTATTAGTAATCGATGAGGAGCTTGCAAGGACAGGTTTAGTTGGATTTCTAGATTTCTTTGAAAGAAGCGGTGAAATTAGAAATGATTTTAATATTTTAATTACAAGAGGAGTTAAGGCGTCCGATATTATAAAAATAACATATCCCACACAAAAAAGTCCTTCTATGAAGGTTAGCAGTCAATCTGAAACCTTTATGCGGGAATGGGGAGGAGACCCCCACATTCGCTTAACTGATTTTGTTGAAGCGCTTGTTTCAAATGGAAGACACCCTGTTGCTGCTTCGATCTCGGTAGAAGGTGAACCCCATAAAGGAAAAACCGTCGATAATAATAAAAATCTCGACCTAGATGCGATTGTTGTTTTTGATGGGTTGGCTTTGTTTAAAAATGACAAGTTGCAGGGGTTTTTAACTCTTGAGGATTCGAGAAATTATATGTGGATGAAGGATTTAGAAAATACGACACTAACAATTCCCTGCTCCGAAAAAGAGGATAATTATTCTGATATCAGAATCATTCATTCAAAACCAGAGAAAACAGTAAGATACAAAGGTGATATACCCGAGATTACGATCACGATTAAAGCAGAAGCGAATTTACAAGGAACTCAATGTGGTGAAGAACTTTCAAAAATAGATACCTATAAAAACTTAGAAAAAGAATTATCAAAGAATATCGAATCCACAATTTTCAATACTGTAACCAAAGTGCAAGAAGAATATGGGATCGATATTTTTGGATTTGGTGAGGATCTCAGACGCCAGGATTATCAAAAGTACAAGCAGGTGGAAAAGGAATGGGACAAAGAGTTCTCAAAAGCTGAAATAAATGTAGCGGCAGATACATTTATAAGAAGGTCAGGAATTAGAAGTGATAGCTTTTTGACAGAACTTAAAAAGAAGATGGAAGAAGAGGAGTGAAGACCACCTCTTCTTTTTCAATGGGAAGAATCATTTGTTATAGAATAAAATGTAAAAAATTAAGTACATATAGAATACAGGGGCTTAAGGAGGCAGTAAAATGAACCATCAATACTTCGAAAAAAAGACCATTCAAACTCGTACGTATTCGATTGATTATGTCCTTGATCATTTTAATCGTCGACTAAAAGTTGATCATATTCTCGGCTCTGTAGAAGATGTATTAGATAAGGTTGAAGAATTAGCCATTCAATATAGTTATGAAAAAATTATCATGTTTATAAGGAGCGAACAATTTCCATTTTTTTTATCTAAAGCCTATACACTTGAAGCCATCATAAACGCTTATTTTAATGGTAGTGATGGATATATTCTTACAAAGTATTTTGAGATAAGCAGAAGAAATAGTGACAAATGGGTGTCTGAGGATCAACTTTTAACAGCCATTTATTCATCTAAAAAGAATAGAAATATAGTCGAATTACCAGATAAATACCGATTAAGTAGAGCTACAACTCAGGATGCCAAAAAATTAGCAAAATTATATTCTACTGTTTTTCAAATTTACCCGACGCCATTAAATGATGAAGCTTATATTAAACATGTCCTCAGTACAGGTTCGATTTTTTATTGCATTTACTATGAGGATGAGATTGTGAGTGCTGCTTCAGCAGACATCAATGAAAAATACAGTCATGCCGAACTTACAGATTGTGCTACATTATCTGAACATAGAAAGCATGGGTTTATGAAGCTTTTATTAACAAAACTCGAAGAAGATCTTGCTTCCAAACAGATTTTCTGTGCATTTTCCATAGCGAGAGCCTTATCCTATGGAATGAATGATTGTTTTGCACAGCTTGGATATACCTATAGAGGAAGGCTAGCAAATAATTGTTATATTTTTGATAAAATCGAGGATATGAATGTTTGGGTAAAGGATTTATCTTCCATAGCCGAAAATTGAGCATGAAATGCCAAGTTTTTGGCCAACCGCTAAAAAACCTCCATAAAATGAGTGAGGTGTAGGCAATGCATGTGAATGAAGAAATGGTAAAAGCCATCCTTAGTAGCATTGACGAAGCGATTCATGCTGTGGACGAAAAGGGGATCACCATTTTCTATAATCAAAAAGCAGCCCAACATGATGGGCTTGAAATTGATGAGGTACTTGGAAAATATGTGCTAGACACATTCCCGTCTTTAACTGAAAAATCAAGCACATTGTTAAAAGTCATCCAAACGTCAAAGCCCATTTATCATCTCCCTCAATCCTATAAAAATGTGAGGGGCAAATTAATTGATACAATAAATACTACACTTCCGGTCATGGTGGATGGAAAGTTGATTGGAGCTGTTGAAATAGCAAAGGACTATTCTCAGTTAAAATTATTATCAACTAAGCTCGTGGATCTACAGGATAAAGTGAAAAAAAACACAAGAAAACCAGATGAAATTTGGGGGGCTAGATATACATTTGGTGATATTTTTACAAAGGATCCTGAATTTAAACAAGTAATCCTTCATGCGAAAAAGGTTGCGACCACTTCCTCAACGGTCCTTATTTACGGTGAAACTGGTACAGGTAAGGAGCTTCTTGTTCAATCCATTCATAATGAGTCGAAGCGTAAGCATGCTCCTTTTATTGCCCAAAATTGTGCTGCTTTACCTGAAAGTTTATTAGAAAGCATTTTATTCGGAACCGTAAAGGGGAGTTATACAGGCGCTATTGATCGACCAGGATTATTTGAACTTGCCCATGGAGGGACGTTATTTTTAGATGAAATCAATTCAATGCCCCTTGAACTGCAATCAAGGTTATTACGAATATTAGAGGATGGAATGGTAAGGAGGGTGGGGGGAACAAAGGCCTTTCATGTGGATGTAAGAGTGATAGTCGCGATGAATAAAAATCCGATGACTTGTGTTAGAAATAATGAACTAAGAGACGATTTATTTTACCGTCTAAATGTATTTTCCTTACAAATTCCTCCGTTACGAAATAGAAAAAGTGATATCCTCATTTTAACGAATCATTTTGTAGAGTTGTATAATCAACTATTTGATAAAGCTATAACAAACATCGATCAAGCCGTAATATCATATTTAGAATTACAGGATTGGCCAGGGAATGTAAGAGAATTAAAGCATATCATTGAACATGCCATGAACATGGTGGATGGAACAACTTTAACTCTCAGTCATTTCCCTCATTCTTCTACAATTTATACTCACCCCCCTGATGCTGGTGAAATAAAAGCCTTACGACAGGTACTACATGAAACGGAAATATCACTTATAAAAAAAGCACTCGCAAGCACAGATGGAAATATTGTAAAAGCAGCAAAACTATTACAAATACCGAGACAAACCTTACAATATAAAATCAAAAAATATTTGATATAAAAACTGCTAATTTTACTAGCAGTTTTTTATTTTGGCATAAAAATTGCATGATTAATAGTAAAGCAAAGGAGGAAGAATTCAATGAATCAATTATATAAACCTGATCGCCATTGGAAGGACATTGAGCTATGGAAGGATGTGACTGAAGAACATTGGAATGATTGGTTATGGCAGTTAACTAATACGATTAGAACAGTGGATGATTTAAAGAAGGTTATTAACCTTACAGAGGATGAAGAAAAAGGAGTTAGGATTTCAACAAAGACAATACCACTAAATATTACACCATATTATGCTTCCCTTATGAATCCAGATGACCCAAGATGTCCAATACGGATGCAATCCGTCCCGATCTCTAAAGAAATGTATAAAACAAAATATGATTTGGAAGATCCTCTTCATGAGGATGAAGATTCTCCTGTCCCGGGACTTACCCACCGTTACCCTGATCGTGTGCTGTTTCTCGTAACAAATCAATGCTCGATGTACTGCCGATATTGCACAAGAAGACGCTTTTCAGGACAAATTGGAATGGGAGTTCCAAAGAAGCAGCTTGATGCTGCAATTGAATATATTAAGAATACACCAGAAGTTCGAGATGTATTAATCTCTGGTGGGGATGGTCTTCTCATTAATGATCAAATCCTAGAATATATCTTAAAAAATCTTCGAGCCATTCCTCATGTGGAAATCATCCGAATCGGTACAAGAGCACCGGTCGTATTCCCACAAAGGATTACTGAAAATCTATGTAACATTCTTAAAAAATATCACCCTATTTGGTTAAATACTCATTTTAATACGTCAATTGAAATAACCGAGGATTCAAAAAGAGCCTGTGAAATGCTTGTGAATGTTGGTGTTCCAGTAGGTAATCAAGCAGTTATACTAGCGGGAATTAATGACAGTGTTCCAATTATGAAAAAGCTAATGCATGACTTGGTAAAAATACGAGTTCGCCCTTATTATATCTATCAATGTGACTTATCTGAGGGGATCGGACACTTTCGTGCTCCAGTTTCAAAAGGTCTTGAAATTATCGAAGGGCTTAGAGGACATACTTCGGGCTATGCAGTCCC